>NZ_JAWLCI010000001.1:0-283460 GCF_041687215.1 Mariniphaga sp. | reverse complement strand
GAAGTGTAATTTTTTATCTTTATTCAAAGATAACGTTTTGATCAGGAACCGGAAAGAAACTCCTGGCTTTGAATTTCCCGAAAATTCTGTATAAAAAACAATAACTTTTCATTTTAATTGAGGCAACTTATTATATTTACGTTTTTTAACAGTAAAATAGACTATTAAAATGAATTGGATTAAATACCGGATTATAATTGTCTTGTTTTTATTTTATTCCGCAGTTTTCCAGCAGGTGGGTGCACAATCTGTTAATATGGTTGAAGTGAATGTGGACGAGGAATACCAGACCATTACGGGTTTTGGCGCCTCTCTGGCTTTTTACGAAGGCTGGTTACCCGCCCATCCCAACCGTGCCGAAATTTACGATGTGATTTTTAAAGAGCTGAGCCTCGACATTCTTAGGGTTAGAAATGCTTACGGTTACGATAATAACATGATTGGCTATGTGAAACAGTTTGCTTCGGCGGCACAAAAATCATTGGGGCACCCCATAGATATTATGGTGACTTCGTGGGGTCCTCCCGGGTACCTGAAAAGTAACAACGACAAAAGTAACGGGGGAACGTTGAGATATAGTGTAAACGACGGGAAAGTTGAGTTTGATTATGCCGGGTTCGCCCAATGGTGGAATGCGTCGCTTGACAACTACAATTCCAACGGTATTTTTCCGAAATACATCAGCATTCAAAACGAACCCGACTGGTCAGCCTTTTACGAAAGCTGCCTGATGCGGCCTTCGGAAGTGGTGAATTCCAATGATACTCTGGCTGGCTACAACAAAGCGCTGGATGCGGTTTACGATACTGTAAAACAACGCGAAAACTCTCCTCTGTTTCTGGGGCCCGAGTGTATTGGAATTGGTTACAATGCGGTTGAAAATTACGTCAATCCGCTCGATCTTTCGAAACTGCATGGCATTGCTTACCACCTTTACCATGGTGCCGAAAGTGGAACTGTGGAGCATGATCCGTTTACTTCGACAAACTATAAAAAAGTTGGGAACTTTCATCCTGAAGTTCCTCATTTTCAAACCGAATATTCACGAGAGGGCTGGTTTACGGTTGCCGGAATGATGTTTCAGTCGCTTACACAGGGCAATGTTACAGCATGGCTTTACTGGGATTTGGCATGGGAAAACGGGGGGCTGGTAAACCTGCATTTTCCGTGGGACCGCAACCGGTGGACTAACTCCAAAGGCTACAATCGCACCAAAGATTTTTATGTGTTTAAACACTATTCCGCTTTTATCCATCCGGGCTGGAAAAGGATTGGTACATCTGGCAACAGCGAAATGCTAAAAACCGCGGCTTTTATAAGTTTAAGTGGAGATTCGGCTGCATTTGTGGCGATTAACCGTTCGGCAACTGATACGCTAAAAGTCAGGTTTCAGCTTCCGGGTTTTACCATGGAAACAGCTTCTGCATATTCAACCACCGAGGATCATGATTTTGTTTCTTCCGATTATCTGAATGATACAATACTTGTGCTCCCACCCCGCTCCATTAACACGGTTGATTTACGTTTGTCATCGGTTAATTCCGCAGCAGAAATTCTTGTTTCCCGGCAGTCTTTTTCAGCAGTTACTGTTTTTCCCAACCCGTTTTCTCATTCGGCACAAATCAGGTTTGTTTCCGAAAAAAATGCAGATTACTATCTGGAGGTTTTTGATTTAACGGGTAAAAAGCTGAACAAAAAAGAATTGGGATTTTTTCCTTCGGGGAGCCATCAGGTAATCCTTAACCGCGACGGGTTAACCGCAGGTTCCTATTTATTCAGGATAACGAATTCTGCCGGGCAAACCGCGAGGGGAAAATTTATTGTTACCGACTGAATTTGCTCTCCAATCTTTATAAAATTCAGGAAAACCTGACGAATTTCAGGGAAAACATTTTATTACCCGAAAACAATATCAGATATTAATATCCGAAATATTTGTATGAAACTGTTTAATTTCTTAACTTTTTCACCACAAAATTTAGAGTTATGAAACAAAAAGCTTACTTGTTATTTTTTCTGGCATTTATTATTGCTGGACTTTCTTCGTGCAAAAACAATGATGAAAGTGATGCACCCTGCTCAGTAGCGTGGACTACTGAATTATCAGCTGAAATAAATGCTATGTCTGCTGCAGCACAGGCTTACGCCGCTGATCAATCTGTTGCAAATTGTAATGCTTATAAACAAGCTGCACAGGCTTACCTGAATGCATTAAGACCTTACGGTGATTGCACTATGCTTGCCGGTCAACAGCGTATTGCTTGGGAAAATTCCATTAACGATGCACAGGAAAATGTGAATAACATGAATTGTCAGTGATAGTCATTTCCATTTAAGCTTGTAATAACCGAATGTTGCCATTCTTCCAGTTGAGAAAGCATGGATTCTACCTTTGCAGATTCAATCTCAGCCAAATTATTTTGTTCCAGTGAGTCGTTTTCGAGTTGGTAAAGTTCAAGTTTGATATCGCCTGAATTGTTTTGTATTCGGTGCAGTTTCCATGGCCAGTCGAGCCAGGCAGCATGACCGGGAAAAGAATCTTCCGGATATTGGGCAGAAATATCTCCTGCTTCCAAAACCAGTCGCGATGAATCGGATACCATTTTCCCCTGTTTTTGGGCTTCAAACAATTCCGCCATCCATTGGGCCGAAGGTGTTCTTCTTCCCGGTGCCGGATATTGCCAAAATCCCATGGGTTGAGGCCGGTTTTTCATTTTTTCTTCCATGGCAGGCAGCAAACTAATTCCGTCTAAAACCGGCAGATTTTCAGGGATTACACCTGCAACTTCGAGCAGGGTTGGGAATATGTCGAAGGTATTTGCGGGCAGGCTGGTTGATTTGGGTTTGTCAATTTTTTCTGGCCATTCAATAATTGCCGGTACGCGCAGTCCCCCTTCATAAATCTGTCCCTTATGTCCGCGGCCTCCGGTTGTTCCCACATTGGGCAGGCCGCCATTATCGCTGCAATACCACAGCAGCGTGTTTTTATCCATTCCCAGGTTTTTCAATTCCTGCCTTAGTTTTCCAATGGCACGGTCCATGCCGGTAATTTCGCCGTAAAAATGTTGCCATGCCGGGTCGAGGCCGGGATAAAGTGCACTGTCGGCGGCACTGGCAATGTGAGGTAAGTGCGGCGAGCCAAACCATACCACCGAAAAAACGGGTTTATCAGAATTAACATGCTTCCGAATAAATTCAATGGCGGCATCAACAGTAACTTCGGAACTTTCGCCATTTAACTGAACAGCAGCTCCCTCGCGGCTCAGGATGGGGTCGTTTTCAAAAAAATTGGGTGCCGAAAACCATTCGTCAAATCCGCTGGTTCCCGGGTTCACCGGGCTTCCAACCTGAACTGAACCCAAATGCCACTTTCCGAAATGACCGGTAACATACCCAGCCGATTGCAATACTTCGGCAATGGTAATTTCCTGTGGCCGAAGTGTGTTTCCCCAACTAAAACAGCCGAACCGGTTGGGATGACGACCGGTCATCACACTTCCACGGGTGGGGGAGCACACCGGCGCTGCGGCATAAAACCGGTCGAATCGCAGTCCGCTGGCTGCCAGGTTATCGAAGTTGGGTGTTTTTACAACCGGATGTCCGTTGTGAGCCATGTCGCCCCAGCCCTGGTCATCTGCCATTACCAGTATGATATGAGGTCGGGAGTCCGGTACTTTTTTTTCGCTACAACTGTTAAAAGTTGCTGCAAGAATGAGGGGAATGGCAAATAAAACTGATTTTTTGAACTGTTTCATCGGATTGTGGTTTGTGTAAAAATAAGGAATTGTAGCCGGGCAAAAAAGATTATCCCGGAAAATTGGTGGATAACCTTTTAAATCCTTTTTATCTTTGTCTTGTCAACTAAAAGTGATTGTAATTAACCATATTGATATGAAAAAGTTTACGTTTGTTTTGGTTTCTGCCCTGGTGGTTTTGGGATTTTCCTGTTCACCGGGAACAAAAAAAGACAGTTCAGATCTACCGCGGGTAGCTATTTGCGGCTTGGCCATCGAGTCGAGTACCTTTTCTCCGGCAGTAACACATACAGAAGCTTTTCGTATTCGCCGTGGAGACGAGATTTTTTCCTACTATCCTTTTTTAGATGAAAACTCGGAAAACCGGAAACGGGCTGAATGGTTTCCTGCTTTGCGCGGTCATGCCATTCCCGGCGGAATTGTTACACGCGCAGCTTACGATTCACTGGTAAATGAAACCCTTGCCTTGCTGAAAGAAAACCTGCCTTACGACGGTATCTTTTTCGACATCCATGGGGCCATGAGTGTGGTTGGACTGGATGATCCTGAAGGCGATTTTATTGCCAAAATTCGCGAAGTTGTGGGGAAGGAGCCGGTAATTTCCACCTCCATGGATTTGCACGGCAATGTAACTGAACGGTTGGCCCATCATACCGACCTGATTACCTGCTACCGCCTGGCGCCGCACGAAGATGCGCTGGAGTCGAAACAACGTGCGCTGGAAAATTTGCTTGACAGGCTTGAAAGCGGCAAGGGAAAACCAAAATACAAAGCCTGGATTCCGTTACCCATTTTGCTGCCTGGTGAAAAAACAAGCACCCGTATTGAACCGGGAAAAAGCCTGTATGCCAAAGTTCCCGGAGTTGCCGACCAGGATGGGGTGATTGATGCCGGAATATGGATTGGCTATGCCTGGGCCGATGAACCAAGGAATCGTGGAGTAGTTATGGTTACCGGCGACGACAGGGAAAAAGTGACAAAAGGCGCTGAATACCTGGCACAAAGTTTTTGGGATGTGCGGAATGAATTTGAGTTTGTGGCCCCGGTGGCTCCCCTGGATGAATCTCTCGATATGGCCATTGCCAGCGAAAAACGCCCGTTTATCATTAGCGATATGGGTGATAATCCTACTGCCGGCGGTGCAGGTGACGTTACCTGGACACTGCAGCAAATTCTGAGTCGTCCGGAGTTTAAAACTGAAAACGGCCCTTCACTCATTTATGCTTCGTTACCAGGCCCCGATTTGGTGGAAAAAGCAGTGGCTGCCGGTGTGGGTAATAAGGCGGAAGGTTTTGCGGGAGCTATTGTTGACGACCGTTATTCCCCTCCTATTCAGCTTTCAGGAAAAGTTTTGGCCATCGATACCGAAGACCCGACTGCCGAAATTGCAGTGGTGGTGCAGGTGGGAAGCGTGAAAGTGATTGTGACCAAAAAACGTAAACCTTATCATTACGAAAAAGATTTTACCCGGCTGGGGCTGAATCCGAGGGAAACGGATATTGTTGTGGTAAAAATCGGATACCTGGTGCCCGAACTTTACGACATGCGCGCCGACTGGATTATGGCGCAGACACCCGGTGGCGTAGATCAGGATTTGGATCGGCTTGGCCACAAACGGGTTGTACGTCCCATCTTTCCGCTGGATAAAAACATGCCCGACCCGGATTTGTCTGCCCAGCTGATTCCGGCATCTGACGAAATCTAAACAGAATTATCACAACATTCTGAGATTTTAAAGGTTTCGATAAACCAAAAATGAGTTTATTGGAGGTTGTACATTGAAAAACCCTGATTTAAACATTGGGAACAATCCCTTTTATTTTTCTGATTTTATGTTTACCTTCCACATCAGAAAATCAGACCTATGGTATTTTACTCTGAATTTCAGCAAATTTATCTCTGGCTTCCTCTGGTGGGAATGATTGTTGGATTACTGGCCACTATGATTGGAAGTGGTGGCGGATTTTTTTTCCCGTTGATTTTGATGTTATTTTTTAGAACACCTGCCCACATTGCTGTGGCAACTTCGCTGGCTGCAACGCTGCCATTGTGTATGGTTGGGTCGGTGGGACATTACCGGCAAGGAAATATTCATTTGAGGCTTGTGTTGGTTTTTGGCGCTGCAGGTGTATTGGGCGCTGTTGCCGGTGCCTGGATTACACAACAAATGGATACGCAGCAGTTAAAAATGGCTTTTGGGATTTATTCCCTGGTTTTGGCTGCGGTTATTATTTTGAATAGCCGAAAAAATAAAAAGCAAAATAAGAATAGAGAAAAAGAGGGAAAGAGGTTGAAAAAAAGCCTCTTTGCGCAGGGTTCAGCCTACGGTTTCGCAGGCGGAATCATTAGCGGAACATTTGGTACCAGCGGATCGGCGCCGGTACTGGCCGGGCTGGTTGCCTTAAATGCGCCAATTAAACTGGTTGTCGGTACTTCGCTTACTGTGGTGCTCATCAATACGGTTTCTGCACTGGCGGGTCATGCTTTGATTGGAGAGATTGATCTGACCTTGGTTTTATTGCTTACGACGGGTACTTTAATTGGTGCCGCTGCCGGGCCGCGGTTATTGGGAAAAATAAAGATTGAGCGGTCGGAAGGCCACATCCGGCAATGGTTTGCTCTAATTATTTTTGGTTTTGGTTTGATACTGATTTTTGCCTGATATGATAGTTACGATTTATATTATTATCCTTTCATATTTTTTACTGGGTGCTGTTGCTTTTTATTTCATTAACCGAAAAAAAGATCGCAGCACAGCCCGAAAAAGCTGGATAAAGTACATCACCTACTTTATTATTATTCATGCTTTGTTTTTTGGAATTATTTTCAATCCACTAATTTTCAGAATTATAGCTTTAGTAATCATTTTAGTCGGAATGTTTGAACTGATAAAACTTTTTTGGAATTCAGGATACCGGAAACAAAGCTTTTTTGTGGTTGCTTTTGTTTTATTTGTGATTTTGTCAGCCGGTTTTTTTCGGTTCACCGGGTTGAGCAAAGACCTGGTATTATTTACTTTTCTGGTACTTTCCATTTTCGATGCATTCAGTCAAATTAGCGGGCAGTTGGCGGGCAAACGAAAACTTTTTCCGGCTATCAGCCCCGGAAAAACAGTGGAAGGTTTGGTTGGCGGAGTTTTGATTGCACTTGCCAGCTCATTGTTATTGAAAAGTCTGGTTGAATTTTCAATATCGAAAACTTTGCTGATTGCGGCAGGAATTGTTCTGTTTGCATTTGCAGGCGATTTGGCTGCATCGGTTTACAAACGAAAATATAATGTAAAAGATTTTTCACAGCTACTTCCGGGGCACGGAGGGTTCCTCGACCGATTCGACAGCCTGATTACGGGTGGTGCTTTCGTTGGCGTAATTGAACTTTTAGGATTTTTAAATTGAAAGTTATGGGAAATCAAATCGGATTAACAGTAATTTATATGGTTGCCATTGCGTTACTATTGGTTTTTAACGAATTGGTTTACCGCCGTTTGGGTTTAAAAGGTGAAATTACCCGCAAGTTTGCGCACTTCACCGCCACATTGTCCACCATCACTTTTCCTTACCTTTTTGATAATCATTGGTATGTACTGTTTATGGCAGTTGCATTTTTCATTCTGTTGTTTGTCAGCCGCCACCGCACCTACCTGAAATCGATTCACGACATCCAGCGCATTTCCATAGGCAGTTACCTGCTGCCGGTTTCCATTTACCTTACCTTTCTGGTTTCGCACAAGCTCGATAACAAGTTTCTGTTTATTTTGCCCATTCTGGTACTGGCCATTTGCGATCCGGTGGCCGGAATTCTGGGTATCAATTTGCAGCAATACAACCATAAAATAAAACTGTTTGGGCATGAGCTGCAAAAAACCTGGCTGGGATCGCTTTCGTTTTTTGTTTCCTGTTTTATCATCAGCCTAATTGCGTTATACTTTAATCAGGAACAAATTAATCTGCAGGTTTTTCTGATTGCATTTACGGTGGCTTTTGTAAGTACGATTGCTGAAATGTTAAGCTGGAAGGGGAGTGATAACATGTTCATTCCCATGAGTGTTTTGCTGGTACTGGTTATTTTGTTATAAATGTTGAATCGAAAATCATTAATTATATGAAACTCTTTTTCAAAGCCGAAAATATTTTGAATGTCCCCAATATCATCAGTTTTTACCGGTTAATTATGTTTCCGGTGGTGCTGATTTTGGCGCTACTTGGTGTTGAAAGGTGGTTTGTGATTTTGTTTTGTATTAATCTGATTACCGATATTATTGATGGATTTATCGCCCGAAAATTTAACTTGGTAACAAATTTTGGTGCAGCGCTCGATAACCTCGCTGATATTGGCACTTACGTTCTGGCATTGCTTGGCGTATTTTTGTTTAAATGGCAGGATTTTAAACCACACGCCTGGCTGTTGTATTTGTTTCTTGCCATTTTTATCATCAGCTACCTGGTAGCTTTTATTCGTTTCGGAAAAATTCCCGGTCTGCACCTGTATGGGCCGGTAATTGCCGGCTACCTGCAAGGCGCTTTCTTTTTTGTACTGTTTGTTTGGGGTTTCAATTTGTGGTTTTACTACGTTGCTGTGGGCTGGGGAGCAATGGCCTACATCGATAAAATTCTGGTTTTACTTAAGACAGACGACATCAGGCCGGGACTAAAGGGCATTTACTGGGTGATGAAAGAGAAGAAATAGGTTGTTTGTTTGTGCATTTTTTATAAAATAGATACCTTTCAGAAATAAATCAAAACAACATTTTTAACCAAATAAAAAATACATATTATGACTTATCTTCCAAAAGAATCGCGTTACGATGAAATGACTTACAACCGCTGCGGAAAATGGGGGTTAAAACTACCGGCAGTTTCGCTGGGTTTGTGGCACAATTTCGGTGGAATTGACCATTTTGAGAATGCCCGTGCCATGCTGCGTCGGGCGTTCGATTTGGGCATTACCCATTTCGATTTGGCCAACAATTACGGTCCGCCTCCGGGGTCGGCAGAAGAAAACTTCGGGAAAATTCTGAAACAGGATTTCAAAGCCTATCGCGACGAACTAATCATCTCGTCGAAAGCAGGTTATTTAATGTGGCCCGGACCCTATGGCGAGTGGGGTAGCCGCAAGTATGTGCTGGCCAGCCTCGACCAAAGTCTGAAACGCATGGGGCTCGAATATGTGGATATTTTCTATTCACACCGTCCCGATCCCGACACACCGCTGGAAGAAACCATGATGGCGCTTGATCAGGCGGTGCGCTCGGGGAGAGCTTTGTACGCTGGCATTTCCAATTACCCCGCAGACATGACAAAGGAAGCATCGCAGATTTTAAAAGAACTGGGCACACCCTGTCTCATCCATCAACCCAGGTATTCGATGTTTGAACGTTGGGTGGAAGACGGTCTGCTGGATGTGCTGGAAGACGAAGGAATCGGGTGTATTCCGTTTTCGCCGTTGGCACAGGGACTGCTTACCAACAAGTATTTAAAAGGCATTCCGGAAGGTTCGCGTGCCACCCGCGAGGTTTTCCTGAAAAAAGAGGATGTGGATTCGGCACACGATAAAATTGTGGCCCTAAATGAAATCGCGCAAAACCGGGGGCAGTCGCTGGCACAAATGGCGTTGGCGTGGGTACTGAAAGACAATCGGATTACTTCAGTTTTAATTGGAGCCAGTTCGGTTCAGCAGATTGACGACAACGTGGAAATGCTGAGAAAGAGAGCATTCAGTGCAGAAGAATTACAGAAAATTGAAGCGGTTTTGAAATAGTTGGATAAAAAAATTCCAGATATTCAGGCGATTATACCTGAACGTCCGGAACTTTTTTGCTTCCAGTTTTTTTTAAAGCCGAATTAATTTGAATTCTGCAGTTTAATTTTTACCTGGTTTTCTTTGGCATCAACTTTTAACGTTTCAGTAGTTTTGTTGTACGAAATGTAGTTGGTTACCAGTTTGTATTCACCCGGTTTCATATTTTCAAACGTAAAGTTTCCATCAAAATCGGTGTAGGTTTTCGCAGTGGTACCTTCAATCTGTACCTCAACTCCCACTAAAAGTTCTCCTGAGTTTGAATCGAGAACAGTTCCTGAAAGTGCTACAGTTGCCTTGCTTTCAGTATCGGTACTTGTTTTTTCTCCCTTATCGTTAGCTGAAACAGTAACTGCCAGTAAAAGTGCGAAAACGCCAATCAGTAATTTTTTCATTTTTAATAATTTAAATGATTTTACTTTACAAAAGTACCTTGGTAGAATTACACCCCGGTTAAGGAATTATTACAGTTTTATTACATTTACCATGCATCAGTATTTGCGCTCATTAATCAGGTTCCCGGCGCCATCATAACTTTTCCAGGTGCCTGTTTTTTCTCCGTTTTTATACTGAAGTTCATACAACAAATTTCCATTGTCGTTCCATATTTTCCATTTGCCGTGCTTTTTCCCGTTTTTGTAACGGGCAACTGATACCAGTACATTATTGCTGTTGTACATTTCCCACTTTCCGTGCATCTGGTTTTTTTTGTAGGAACGGATTTCGTTCAGCCTGCCGTTTTCAAAGTAAATTTTTACCTTCCCTTGCTTTTCCCCATTTTTTACTTTCATCTCCATTTTTAGCTGGCCATTATCGAAAAAAGTGGTGTAGGAGCCCGAATAAAGTTTATCGTTTTCGTAAAAAAGGCCGTCTGATTCTTTAATGTTCTGGGCATTTATCCCGGAAATGAGTAAGGTTATAAGTCCTATAAGTAATGTGATTCTTTTCATTTTGTTCCTCTTAAAAAGCGGCGAAATTAGAAAAAATACGCTCGGCAATTCCTGGTAAAAATTCTTTTAATTGAAATTTAATATATTATGATAGATTAATCGTTTTATTTTATCCATCCGGTTGGCTGTTTGCTTTGCAGTGCTTTGTTTCCGCCTTTTTTGGTTTTGTTAATTATTTCTTTTTGAAGCATTTGAATTTGAAAGGGGAAAGTAATTTTTTATTAATTACCGTGTAATCATTTTGTAACAACCCCAAAGTAGTTTTGCCGCAAATTAAAATCAAAAAAAATGATTTGTTATGAAAAAATTTAGATTTTTGTTCAGTTTAACGCTTATTTTGGGATTGTTCTTCACTGCTTGTGATGAAGATGATCCGATTGTTGCTTTTGATAAACCAGTTGTTTCCGCCCCCTCAAACGTGGCTACCATACCATTCGGATCAACTGATCAATCGGTTGATTTTACCGTTTCAATAGATTCGGATCTTACCGCCAATTATACCGCTTCCGGCACCAATGTTTCGGTTTTGAACGCGTCAGGTAGTGTTAGCGGAAATTCAATTACCATTAATTATAGTGCTGGTTCCAGTGCCGGTGCTGCTTCTATCACATTAACAGTGACCGATTCTGAAGGGCAAACCGATGATGCAACGGCTGTTATCAGTATCGACCAGCCGGAATTTGAAGTTAAAGTTACAAGCAATATTACCCAGAACACAACCTGGACTTCTGATAAAGTTTATATTTTGGGAGGAAGGATAACCGTTGTTAACGGAGTTACATTAACCATTGAACCAGGTACCATCATTAAAGGTGAAGCCGGTACCGGAGCAAACGCCACTGCTTTGCTGGTTGCCCGCGGCGGAACACTAATGGCTGAAGGAACTGCCGACGCACCAATTATTTTCACTTCAGTAGCCGACGAAATTTCTATTGAAGATGTTGCTGCCGGTAACTTTGGAAGCCCAAACCTCGACCCGGATATCAACGGACTTTGGGGTGGCGTTATCGTGCTTGGAAAAGCACCCATTTCAGCATCGAACGAATCGGGCGATGTAAGCGAAATTCAGATTGAAGGAATTCCAACTTCTGACCAGAACGGACTTTACGGTGGAAACGAACCCGGTGATAATTCAGGGGTATTGAAATATATTTCCATTCGCCATGGTGGAACAAATATTGGTTCGGGCAACGAAATCAACGGCCTTTCGCTTGGCGGAGTTGGCTCGGGTACCGTAATTGAAAACATTGAAGTAGTAGCCAATCAGGATGACGGAATTGAATGGTTTGGAGGCACCGTAAATGTAAAAAACGTGTTGGTTTGGAATGTGGGCGATGATGGAATTGACACAGACCAGTCGTGGAATGGCACGCTTGACAATTTTATAGTAGTTGCGCCTACAGGCCATGCTTTTGAGCTCGACGGACCGGAAGGTTCAATGGAAGCAGGTCATGTGATTCAGAACGGAACTATTGTTGCAACAGTGGGCGACCGGATTAGCCAGGACCTGATAAATGTGGACAACAATTCAATTGTTGATTTGAAAAACCTGTTTTTTACCGGAATTTCAGAAGGTCAGAAAATTAACCGGGTTACTGCTGCCGGTGTAACGTTTGAAGGAATTGAGATTGATGTTACTGCCGAAGAATTGCCTAACCATGTAAACGGAGATGTTCCTGCAGGTGTTACTGCCGGAACAGGCACCAAGAAAGCAGATGCTTCTGTTTTTGGATGGACATGGGCAGGAAAATCAGGTGCTTTAACAGGACTCTAATAGTTTATTTAAAAAAATATTGTCTGTAAAATTAAACAGGCTTGCAAATAAGAAATTTTGCAAGTCTGTTTCTTTGTTTAATTCAGGAAACATTTCAAAAAAGGTATGAAGAGCTTATTTGTTATTCTTTTAATGCTTGCTTCCATTTTTACCCAGGCGCAGCAAGGCAAAATCAGGGGTACTATTTTCGATGATAAAACAGGCGAAACACTGGTTGGTGTAACGGTTATGATAACGGGAACTGTAACCGGAACGGCAACCGACCTCGATGGACAATTTACACTCGATCTGGCTCCCGGAACCTACGAACTGCAAATTTCCTACATTTCGTATCAAACGCTTAACGTAAAAGACGTTCAGGTTAAAGCTGGCGACGTAACCCTGTTGGAAAACCTGAGATTGCAGGAAAGCACCCTCGAAATTGGTGAGGTAGTTGTAACCGCCGAAGTAATTCGAACTACCGAAGCAGCTTTGAACACTATTAAAAAACAGAGCGCGGTGATTATGGATGGAATTTCTGCTTCAAGAATAAAACTGATAGGCGATAACACAGCGGTGGAAGCGGCCAAAAGGGTAACCGGCGTTACGGTTGAAGACGGCAAATATGTTTATGTTCGCGGCCTGGGCGACCGGTATTCCAAAACCACATTAAACCACATGGACATTCCGGGGCTGGACCCCGACCGGAATAGCCTGCAAATGGACATTTTTCCTACAAACCTGATTGACAATATGCTGGTAAGTAAAAACTTCACTGCCGACATGCCTGCCGACTTTACCGGGGGAATGATGAACGTGGAGACCAAAGATTTTCCGGAAGAAAGAATTATTAGCGTTTCTGCCAGTACCTCTTATAATCCGGATATGCACATTAATTCGAATTACCTCACTTACCCGGGCGGTTCAACCGATTTTCTGGGTTTCGATGACGGAACCCGTGCATTGCCTGCACGTGCCACGCAACCCAACATCCCAACTCCCATAAGCGGCGCCCCCCAGCAGGAAATCAATGAATTTATTAAAAGTTTTAACCCGCATCTTGCTGCCGACCGCCAAACCAGCCCGGTGGATTACAGTGTCAGCTTTTCATTGGGAAACCAGGTCGATCTTTTCAAAAAAAGCAGCAGAAGCCCGAAACTGGGTTATATCTTTTCGCTCTCCTACAAATCGGATTACAAATATTACAACGACGTGGTTTACGGTGAATACCAACGGTATATTGATCCTGACAAATATGAAATGCGCTATGCAACTATTCAGAACGGAGAACTTGGCGAACACAACGTTTTGGTTGGTTTACTCGGCGGCGTGGCTGTAAAAACCAACCTGTCGAAAATCAGGTTAACAGCCATGCGGTTGCAGAATGGTGAAAACCGTGCCGGTAAATTCTCGATTGACAACGATGGCGAAGCAGTTGGTCAATCGGGTTACTTTGCCCTTTCTGATAACCTGGAATACAACCAGCGTTCGCTTACCAATGTTTTGCTCAACGGAACCCATGTATTGAAAAACAGTGGCTGGGAAATTGACTGGCGTTTTTCACCCACTTTTTCCACTTCAGAAGATCCTGATATGAGAAAAACAGCTTTTACAAATATAAACGACAGGTATAGTTTTATGGCGGGAGCCGGCGGAAACCCGGCACGAATATGGCGATCGCTCACCGAGTTGAATGCCATGGGCAAGTTAGATATTACCAAAAAATACCAATTCAAAAATAATGATGCAAAGCTGAAATTTGGGTTTAGCCATGGATTTAAAGAACGCGATTACGAGATTCTCTTTTTCGACATACAGTTTTTTGGAGGCCAGTCGTGGCCCGGTCCCGATCCGTCAATCGTGCTCAATGATGAAAATATTTACCCCAACCGGCCAAACAGTATATATTACCAGTCGGGGAACCCGGAGACCAATCCCAATGCCTACCAGTCGAATGTTAACAATACCGGTTTTTATATTTCCAATGAATTTACCCCTTTTGCAAAACTGAAAACCATCATTGGAGTCAGGGCTGAAAACTTTGTGCAGCGGCACACCGGGCGCGACCAGCGTTATGCCAGTGGCGACACGGAAAATGGAATAAACTTAGATAATGAAAAAGTGCTGGAATCTTTTGATTTGTTCCCTTCGGTGAACCTGATTTACGCGCTTACTGAGGATCAAAATCTTCGTGCGTCTTACTCAAAAACCATTGCCCGTCCTTCTTTTAAAGAGCTGTCGTTTGCACAGATTCTCGACCCCATTTCAAACCGTATTTTTAACGGAACACTGTTTACCTATCCCGGCTGGGACGGAAACTTAACGGAAACACGCATCAACAATATTGATTTGCGCTGGGAACTGTTTATGGAAAGGGGACAGATTTTTTCAGTAAGCACTTTCTTTAAAAGTTTCGATAATCCCATCGAATTGGTGCGAATTCCTGAACAGCAGACAAGTACTGAGTACCAACCAAGAAATGTTGGCGATGGCAGATTGTTTGGTGCTGAAATTGAATTCAGAAAAGATTTGGATTTTATTTCACCTTTCTGGCGCCATTTTAACCTGAATGGAAATTTTACCCTGGTTGAATCACAGATTGATATGACAGAGCTGGAATTCAATTCCCGAAAAACGTATGAAAAAACGGGCCAGAGCATTGAGAAAAATCGCCAGATGGCCGGACAGTCGCCATACGTAATCAATGCAGGATTTTCTTACAGTAATTATGATGCAGGCCTCGATGCCGGATTTTTTTACAATGTGAAAGGTTCTACCTTAACCATAGTTGGAGCGGGTCTTTTCCCCGATATTTACATTGAACCGTTTAACAGCCTGAATTTCAGTTTAAATAAAAAACTGGGTGAAAGCGGAAATACGAGCATCGACTTTAAAGTATCGAACCTTTTAAATGCCAAAACGGAAAGTTATTACCACTCGTACAATGCCGAAAAACAAATTTACAGCAGCATGAGCCCCGGCAGAACGTTTGGATTGGGTGTGAGTTACAAGTTTTAAGAAGCCTACTTTTTTGCCAGCGAAAACAGAAATTCAGTTCCGCCACCGGATTTGTTTCTAACCGAAATTTCGCCTTTGTGCAATTGAATGGCATTTTTAACAATGGCTAATCCAAGGCCGGTTCCGCCTGCTTCGCGGGTACGCCCGTGGTCAACCCTGTAAAAACGCTCGAAAATTCGAGGCAGGTGTTCTTCGGGAATTCCCGAACCGGTATCGGAATAAGAGAAATAGTAGTATTTGTTGTCTTCGTGGTAAACTTTAATATGGATGGAAATTCCTTCTCCACCATAATTAATTGAATTTTCAACAAAATTCTGAAACACCGAAAAAAGAAGCGAATCGTTGCCTTCAATCACCATCCCTGATTTTACTTCGCTACTAAAAGAAATGTTGTTTTCATTCATCCGGTTGGCAAAGTTTTCATAAACCTCATCTATAACCGATTCAAGGTCAACAGGTTTAAATCGGAACAGTTCCCCGGCATCTTCGATGTTGTTAAGCAACGAAATATCATTAATCAAATGAGTAAGTCGTTCCGACTGGAGAAAAGTTTTTTGCAGGAAGTATTTTTGTTTTTCTTCTGCTACCGGCCAGTTGTTTAACATGGTTTCCAGATAACCTTTTATGGAGGAAAGCGGTGTTTTCAACTCGTGTGCAATATTGGAGGTGAGCTGTTGTTTCATCAGCCGGCGTTTTTCAAGGCGTGTAATATCTGTAATTACAACTTCAAAACTGTAGTCGATAAAAATTATGCTTTGAATTTTATAATATTTTTCGCCTGCTGAAATAATGTATTCCAGTTGTGGCAGATTATCGGGCTGAAAAGGAAGGTGGCCGGCCTGGTTTTTTTTCAAAAACTTGTTGAGTTTTTTAAATTCTTTCATCCCAAAAATATCCCCGGTTTCAATAATACTTTTTTGGGAAATAATATTAATGTATTGAATAAAGTTCCGGTTAGTAAGGGTTTTCTTTTTTTCGGGGGTAAAAAAAGCGATGCCTTCGTTCAGGGCATTGAGATGATTCAGGAGTTTTTCCCTCTCGTTTGAAAGTTCGTCTTTGGCTTTTTTCAGCTTGTGGTAAATTCGAATAATCTGCCTGCTTATAATTCCCAGTTCGTTTTCCGGGAAATTCGTATCGGGCCCCACAAGTTCGTTTTTTCCGGCTTTTAAGGAAAAATCCTTCAGTTTGGTAATGGCATCGGCCAGTTTACCGGTGATAAAGTACAGGATGATACCAATGATGGCAAAAACAGTTACAATGAAAGAAATAAATGCCCTTTCTGCTTTTAAAAAGTTTTGAATTTGAACGTTGTAAACAACTGCAGTGCGAACAAAGTAATTGGAATATTTTTTAGCATAATAGTAATATTCTTCCTGTGTGGTTTCTGAATGACGGATATTTGAACCTCTCTGCTCCTGAACTGCCTTTTGAACTTCGGGCCGTTGCAGGTGGTTTTCCATTGTCATGTAATCGGCTGAACTATCGTACAGTACTTCACCGTCAGGGGCAATAACTGTAATTCGAATATTCGACTGAGGAATAATTCGTTGGATTTCACCAATACGGCTTAGTGCGTTTTTTTCTATCAGATTATTTTGCTCAATAAACCGGTAAGTAATTTCGGTAATATTATCGAGTGTGTTTTCCAGTTGTGCCGTACGGTATTTTTTCTCGCGCTGGTACTGAAAGGTGAGAATAGCAGCGGTAAAAAGAATAAATACGATGATAAAGTAGAAAAATATTTCGCCCCTGAAAGATTTTCGTATCACTGATTGAATTTGCTAAAGTTTATATTTGTACAATTACGCTCTCTCATTTGTTTGGGTTTTGGTTTTTGCTTCGGATGTTAATTTATTGTAGGAAATTAGTAAGCCTGAGGCATGGTTTAGCATGTTTTTGGTTTCCGAAAGGATATTCAAAAACAATATGGAGTTCCGGGTATTTACCTGGTTTGATTTTATTCTTTTAATCTGTGCCACTTCCATTCTGTTTAACATTTCGTAAATTTTATTTTGAATTCCGGCCATATTATTCTTCTCGTTCACCTGGTTATTATTAATAATTTCGGCACTTAAAACCAATAAGTTATCTATTTCCTTCTTCAGCAGGCCCAGCTCTTCTCCCTGCACTTTTATAAATGGTTTGTGGCTGTTGCTTAAATGTTCAAACATTGGATCAAGAAAAAGTGAAAGTGAATTAACCATTCTTACCTGATAATCTTTAATATCAATTAAATAATGACCTGAATGCAAGCTGCTTTCAAAATTGGTGGCAATGCTGAAAATGTTTTCTTTAGATTTTTCAACTTTTTTCCTGAGGTTGTCTTTTTCTGCCAATATATTTTTAAATCCGGGCAAATCTTCAGCAATAAAATTTTCAATTCCAAAAGTGTAAACAGAACTGGTTTTGTTCAGGAAATGAATAAGTTGGATTCTGCATTTTTTCAGAATTTTTTCTACTCCGTCATTTTCTGAAACAATTTCTTCAGGATCAAACACCTGGTTTTTTTCATTAAAGCGACTTCGTGTTTGGTAGATAGCCAAGCCGGAAAATCCGAAAAAAGCAAATAATGTAATCATTCCACCGGTGGTTAAAAACCAGGCAGCAATATCTGAAAAAGTAAACACAGAAGGATGAAAAATTGAAAAGATGAAACCTGCATATTCCATTTTATATTTGGTTTTTGGTTTTTCAAATTCCAGTGTATAAAACTATTTCAGTTGTTATTTTTAAAGCAGTAACCGTAACCCGATTTGCCTTTAATATTAGTGCCGTATTTTCCAATTTTTTTTCTGAGCCTGGCGATGTTTACATCCACATTGCGTTCAGTCACAATAACGTCATCGTCCCAAATTCGTTTTAATATTTCATCACGACTGATGTATTGGTCCGTGTTTTTCATCAGCAGCAGCAAAATTTCATACTCTTTTCGGGTGAGGTTAACGTGTTGGCCTCCCACAAAAATTTCTTTCTGTTTTTGATTTACTGTCAGTTCTTTATAAGTAATAACTGTATTTTCGTCGGTCTTTTTCGACCCTCTTTTCAAAATGGCCTTAATGCGTGCAACAACTTCTTTAATGGAAAAAGGTTTGGAAATGTAATCGTCGGCCCCCACGTTAAACCCGGTCAAAACATCATTTTCCTCCCCTTTTGCGGTAAGAAAAATAATGGGTACCTGCAAATTACGTTCTTTGCGAATAATGTTTGCCGTTTTAAATCCGGAGATACCACCCATCATCACATCAAGTAATATTAAATCAAATTCTTCCATTGTTTTTTTCAGGGCTTCTTCGCCCGAGTGGGCCACATCAATGGAAAATCCTTCGCTTTCCAGATTAAACTGCAATATTTCGCACAAATCTTTTTCGTCATCAACAATCAGTATTTTTTGCTTCTCTTCCATTTTTTCCCTTTTGTTCCTGTTCCGGTAAAGTTAATGTAAAATTGTCTGCACCTGAATATTAAAAAGCTGTTAATCCATTTTAAAAATATTTTAAAATAAAGATTTGCAACAACAATATAAGGTTACTGCAGCCTTGTTTCCCTTTTTAAAGGTATAGTTAAAACAAAGTTGTTACAAATCAATTACTAAAATATTAAATGTGATTAATATATATTTGCGCCTGGTTCAGGAAAATTTTTGTTTATGCAATTTAAAAAACTGGTTTTCTTCCTATTCTTTTTTCCCCATTTTTTATTTGCTCAGGTGGGCGAATTTGTTCCGTCGGGAAAACCGTTTGCTACCATATATGCCAATTTTCATCGTGGCATTACCGGCAGTGCAACTGATGAGGCAGCATTTGAGCTGGTGCGCGGATATTTGGGGTATGAATACCAGCTCAGTCCGGAGTTTTACGCCAAAATAAACGTGGATGTGGGCAGCCCTGATGATCTTTCACCCCTCTCAAAAATCAGGCGATATGCTTATTTTAAAAATGCGTATTTACAGTACTCGCATCAAAAATTTCAAATCGAATTTGGACTTATTAGTCTTAAACAGTTCAAATTACAGGAAGATGTCTGGGAAAGACGTTACCTGATGAAAACCATTGCCGATGAACACCGGCTGGGTTCTTCTGCCGATTTGGGCGTAAATTTTCATTACAAATTCCACAGGCTCATCGATGCCGATTTTACCATGATGAATGGCGAAGGATACAGCAGCCTGCAAATGGACGATATTTTTAAATACAGTTTGGGTACCACATTCAGAGTTCCCCAAAATTTCACATCCCGAATAGTTTACGATATTATGCACAACGAAATACCGGAAACCACCTGGCTGGTATTCACCTCGTACAATTTTCGTTCGAAATGGAACCTGGCAGGGGAAGTGGTTTACCGGCTAAATAACGCATGGAAAACCGACAACAACATCCTTGCCTTATCGTTTTACGGAAAGTTTAATCTGAATGAAAAATATCAGTTGTTTGCCCGGTACGATAAAATTGAATCGAATATTTTGGAGGGTGAAACTTTGCCGTGGCATTTGGCAAACGATGGTACTGCACTTATTGCGGGAATTCAGTTCAGGCCCATAAAAAATATAGCCGTGGCATTGAATTACCACGACTGGTACCCGTGGGCTGCCAACATGGAAGGTGGCGGATTTGTTTTTGTTGATTTGGAAGTGAAAATGTAAAAACAAGCAACGATGAAAAACAAAATTTTTACAGGTTTCCTTCTGTTACTGGTTTTTTTTGGATGCCGTAAAAGTGATTACCTCATTGAAGGAAATACTGAATTTTTTCACGATGACGGGAGCGGCACCGGCACCGTTACCTGGACTAAAACAAACGAATACATTTTGGAAGGTTTTGTTTTTGTGAACGACGGCCAGGTTTTAACCATCGAGCCAGGAACTGTTATCCGGTTTCGCAGTGGCCAGGCCGAAAATGCCAGCGCCCTTATTGTGGCCCGTGGCGGAAAAATTATAGCTGAAGGCACAAAAGAAGAACCCATTATTTTTACCTCGGAACAAGATGATTTACAAGGATCGTTAACAAAAGAAGAACGCGGGCTATGGGGTGGACTCATCATTTTGGGAAATGCACCCCTGAACGTGAGCGGAGGAGAAGCGCGTGTTGAAGGTATTCCCTGGTTTGAGCAACGCGGAACTTATGGCGGTGGAGATGAGGATGATGATTCAGGCTCTTTGCGATACGTTTCCATCAGGCATGGAGGTACCAATATTGGTGAAGGAAATGAAATAAACGGCCTTACCTTGGGTGGAGTGGGGAACAAAACCGAAATTGATTTTGTGGAAATCATTTCCAATGAGGATGACGGTGTGGAAATTTTTGGAGGAACGGTTAACCTCAAGCACATTGTGGTTTCGGGTTGTGGTGATGATGCTTTCGATTATGACCTGGGTTGGAGTGGAAACGGACAGTTCTGGCTTGGCATTGAAAACGATTTTGTGGGCGACAATTTAATCGAAGCCGGTGGCGGGGTTAATCCGGTCATTGGGTTCCCCCATTCGCTGCCAAACATATACAATGCAACATTAATTAGCAACGGAAATACTGGCAATGGAGCACTGGCTGTTTTCGAGCGGTTTGCCGGCGGCGTAATTGCCAACTCCATTTCAATGAATGACCCGAACGGAATTTTACTTGAAGTAACCGACAGCCGGAACGACAGTTACAACCAGTGGAAAAGCGGAAAACTGGAAATTCGCAATAATTTGTTTTATGATGTTGCCGGGGAGAGTGGAGAACCGATATTTAAACTTACCGGAATTTTTTCTGCTGAAATGGAAAATGAATGGGCCGCTTACTTTAATGCAGGGCAGAACGAAACCGGAAATCCGGGAATTGACCTGGGATCAGCGAACTTTGTGCCCAACCCGAAAATAACCGGCAATTTAAGCGATTACCCCAATTCATGGTTTCAGCGGGTTGATTTTAAGGGTGCTTTTGGCGAAGACAACTGGATTGAGGGGTGGACTCAACTGGCAGAATAGTAACCCATATTTCGCAAAAGAACCAGCGAGCGACCCTCCTGTTGAATAAGTATTTAAACAAAAACAAATACCTTAATAGAATAAAAAAAATCTTTGCCGTTGGAGGAAATCGGAGGGAATTAATTGAAATTGTTCAGTTAAAATTTAGATGGATACTTGAAGTTGTAAAACGAAATCGAAATAATCTCTAAATACTTTTGATTATATATTTTTAACATTCTGGAGCATCCGGATGAATTTTATGAAAATGAAAAACTGGCAATTGTAAGCAAAATTTGCTACCTAGTACACATAAAACCTACATCAATCATAAGTTATATTTATCAAAAATTAACTTTTTTTTATGGAAAATAAAATAAGGTCTAACTGCTTAACAGTCAGACCTTATTTGTACCCGGGGCGGGAATCGAACCCGCACTCTGTTGCCAGAACTGGATTTTGAATCCAGCGCGTCTACCAATTCCGCCACCCGGGCTTTTCCCTTGCGGAAAAGGGTTCGCAAAACTAATTATTTCAACGGAATTGACAAAATCTAATTTCTTATATTTGTCTGAATAAATTGGACTCAATAAAATTAACTTAAAATGAGTGAAGAAAACCGGGACACCAAACTACGTGAGCATCTGGCCAACGAACGTACATTTCTGGCATGGATCCGGACTTCGATTGCCCTTATGGGCCTTGGGTTTGTGATTGTTAAATTTGGTCTCTTTTTAAAGGAAGTGGCCACCTTGCTGGATGACTTAGACATTACCTTTTCAGAAGGTTTTTCGGCAACAGTAGGAACCGGTATGGTTGCCCTGGGTGTTATTCTTGCCTTTTTCGCCTATTTCCAATACAAAAAAGTAGAAACCCAAATCAACCGGCAAACCTACAAATCTTCGTCACTCATTTCTGTTGTGCTAACTCTTTTTATTGTGATTAGCGGATTTTTGCTGGTTGTACATTTGCTCACCGGAATTATCATCTGATTTGTTGCTGTTCATTCTGAAAATCACCTTGTTTTTGCTACTTTAGTCAACTGGTAGAACAGGAAAATTTAGTATGAACAGGCAGGAAGAAAATATACTTTTTGAAAAAATCAGAGCGGGTGACGAAAAAGCATTTGAGACGCTTTTCCGGCAATATTACCCGCAATTATGTATGTATGCCACTCAAATACTAAAAAATGCTTCAGCCGCCGAGGAAATAGTTCAGGAGCTGTTTGTGCGCCTTTGGGAAAAACGGAAAGAAACAGAAATTGAATCCTCACTAAAAAACTATCTGTTCAGGGCAGTAAAAAATCATTGTCTGAATTTTATAAAACACAACCAAATCAAAATCGAACATTCT
The DNA here is from genome assembly GCF_041687215.1 of Mariniphaga sp. Lineage (NCBI taxonomy): Bacteria > Pseudomonadati > Bacteroidota > Bacteroidia > Marinilabiliales > Prolixibacteraceae > Mariniphaga > Mariniphaga sp. The sequence goes on along the minus strand of NZ_JAWLCI010000001.1, from coordinate 260,891 downwards.
CAAAAAATTTTGGCCGAAAAAGAGCCATATTCAGCAGAATATGATTTTGAATCGCAAACTGAACTTTTCAGAAAAATAGAAGAAAGCATTTCTGAGTTGCCGGAAAAACGACAGGAAATATTCAGATTAAGCCGGCAGGAAGGTTTAAAATATCGTGAAATAGCAGAAAAAATGAATATTTCCATTAAAACAGTTGAAACGCAAATGGGCCTGGCCATTAAAACATTACGGGAAAAACTGAAAGATTTCCTGATTATTTTTTAAAATTTTTCTACATCCGTTTCAGGGTAAAATTTAAACCGGTTGTCATTAAAACAGATGAAAACAAAACATTCCATAGAAAAACCCGGTTGGGAACTGGTGGCCAAATATCTGGCCAATGAAGCCAACACTGTTGAAAAACAAACAGTGGAAAAATGGGCTGCCCAATCGGAAAAAAACAATCGTGAGTTGCTGGAGACAAAAATTTTGCTCGAAAAAACTGATGACTACTTCCTGCTTAAAAAATTTGATTCCAGCGCAGCATGGGAAAAAACCCAACAGCAAATCAGCCCAAAAACCATTTCCATTGCTCCACGTGAAAATCAGCGGAAAATTTATATTTCAACCTTCTACAAATATGCTGCAATTGTTGTTTTGGCGTTACTGGTTGGAACTGCCGGGTATTATTTTGGTTTAAGAAATGAGTTGCAAAATGTTTACAGCGAAATTATTTCTGCAGAAAAACAGGTGCTAAACGAATACATACTTCCCGACGGTTCAGTTGTGGCGCTGAACAGTAACTCAAAACTGCAGTTCCCGAAAAAATTTAAAAATAATTTTCGTGAGGTAACCATAACCGGCGAAGCATTTTTTGATGTTCAGCCTGACCCGGAAAAACCGTTCATAATAAACGCCGGAAATACGCAAGTAAAAGTACTTGGAACTTCATTCAATGTGAATGCTTACCCTGAAAACGAAACGGTGGAAGTGATTGTGGAAACCGGTACCGTTCAGGTGATTACCACCGAAAAGCTAAATACTCTGGAAACTGCTGAAATTATATTGAATCCCGGAGAAAAAGGAACCTTTGTAAATTCGCTCGGAAAGCTGGAAAAGGAGTTAAATTCCGATCCTAACTACCTGGCCTGGAAAACACATAACCTGGTATTCGAAAATACACCGCTCATGGAAGTGGTTCAATATTTGAATAAAACATATCATACTGACATTCAATTAAATGGAGAAAACCTGAACGAGTTGGCTTTAACCGCTCAATTCGAAAGAAAACCTGTAGATTTTATTCTGAATGTGGTACAACTCACATTTGGACTTAAACTGGAACAGAACAATGATATTTACATTTTATCTGAAAACGAAACATTAAACAAGTAAAACTCAAAGTCATGAAAACAATTGGAACAAAAATCGGAATGGTACTGGTCTTTGCATTGTCTGCTTTGCTGATGAATCTGCAGACCGGATCTGCGCAACAGCCCAATCAGCAGGTGCTTGACCAAAACATCAGCATTTACGCTGAAGACGAACCTTTATCAGACGTAATTGAAAAAATCTGCAACTATCTGAATCTCGATTATTCGTACAACGCAACCATTGTTGCAGGGAAAAAAGTTAACCTGAACATTTCCAATAGGCCCATAAAATATGTGCTTGATAAGTTGATGAAGGATTTCTATTTGTTGTTTGAAATTGAAGACAACATCCTGGTTGTAAGGGACTACGTGCCACTAGATGAAAGCATGGGTTACGAAAATACGCAACAATTTCAAAGTGCGAACCGTGGTTTTCTGTTTGACGATCCGCGTGAAAAATCTATTACCATCGAATTTAAATCGGCCAGTAATCTGATTATCATTCCGGTAACTATTAACGAATCGGATACGCTGAATTTCATTCTGGATACCGGAGTACGTTTTCCGATTATTACCGAGTTACCCTTTGTTAATAAATTGAATTTGAATTATTTGATGCCGGTTCAGATACAAGGTTTGGGTGAAGGTCACGAGTTAACCGCCTATCGTTCGGCCAACAACAGTATCAAACTCGATGGTCTGACGGCCTGGAATCAGGAGGTGCAGATGATTATTGACGAAAACTTCCAGATTTCGCATATGCTCGGATTGCCTGTTCACGGCCTGATTGGGTTCAACCTGTTTAAGGATTATATTGTAAAAATCGACTATTCAAGTGAAAAATTAACCCTGTATCGCCCGGAACATTACAAATACCGCGATCGCAAAAAAGACATTATTCTGCCTTTGCATTTTGATGGAAATAAGCCATTTGTGCGCACCAGTATTGTTACAGAGGAACTTCAGGAAGTGCCTGTAAAATTACTGGTTGACACTGGCGCAAGCGATGCACTTTGGTTATCGGAAAAATCGGATGAACGAATTGGTATTCCGCAAAACCACATCGAAACTTTTTTGGGAAGGGGATTGAACGGTGATTTGTACGGTACCAAAGGCCGGATTGACGGAATTTGGGTTGGGCCGTTGGTTCTTCCCAAACCCATTGTAGCTTTCCCAAATTCAGACCTGATAGACCAGTTGATTTCCTCCAACGACAGAAACGGAACTATTGGAGCTGAAATTCTCAGACGGTTTCTGGTTACTATTGACTACCGCAACAGCCGAATGACACTGAGGCCTACTTACCGTGTTAAAGAAGATTTCAATTACAATATGAGTGGAATGGAGGTAATAAATCCGATGCCGGGTTTGCCCATTTTTACTATTACCGATATTCGTGAAAATTCACCAGCTTATTTTGCAGGATTGCAGGTAAACGACCAGATTCTTTCGCTGAATAACAGCAACCACCAATCGCTTGAATTAAATGATATTAACCTGTTACTGCAAAGCAGGGAAAACAAAAAGATTAAAATTACCGTATTACGCGAAGGAGAGGAATATAAAACCTCGTTTGAGTTGAAAAAAATATTTTAATGCCCTGTAAATTCTTAGGTATATTCTTGACCATCCTGTTGTTGAATCTCCGATCAGTCGGTCAACAACAGGATGGTTCTGTTTTTGAACGCCGTATTTCTATTCAAGCTGAAAATCAGTCCCTTACAACCATTTTGGACCAGATTAGCTGGCAGGCAAGAGTCTATTTTTCGTACGATGCTTCTTTGGTAGAAGCAGGAAAAACACACACCATTCAGGTTATTGAAAAATCGCTGTATTCTGTATTGAATCAGCTTTTTAATCCGGATGAATTTCAATTTACCGAGCTTGAAAATCAAATCATCATTACAAAACAAGAAGATTCAGGGATGCGGGAAATCACTATTCCCGACAGCATTCCGGTAAAATATTTTTTCCTTTCTGGAAAAATCCTCGACCGTAAAAAAGAATTTCCCATTAGCTATGCATCGGTTTCTGTTTTTAACAAACCCATTGGCACCATTACCAATACCGACGGAGAGTTCCTACTAAAATTACATCCGCAATATATTAACGATACCCTGGTAATTTCTAACATGGGTTATGCCCAGGTTTTTCTGCCGGCAAACCAGCTTTTAGATGAAGATTTGATTCTGCTGGATCCCGTTTCCATTCGCATTCGCGAGGTAAAAGTAACGGCAACTTCACCTGAAAAACTACTGGAAAACATAAGGACTAACCTGGAAAACAATTATACATCCTTCAACAAAATAATGACTGGGTTCTATCGGGAAACCGTGAAGCAGGATGGCGATTACATCAATGTTTCTGAGGCAGTGATTGAAATTCTTAAAGCACCCTATGTAAATACCTTCAGAAACGATCTGGTTCGTCTTCTGAAAGGAAGACAAAGTCCTGATGTGCAGCCATTTAAATGGATGAATTTTAAACTGCAAGGTGGTCCGTTTACCATTACTCAACTGGATTTGGTAAAAACAATGGAATCGTTTATTGACGAAGCTTACCAACATCTTTATGAATATAAAATAAACCGGGTAGTCTGGTTAAACGAAAACCCGGTTTATGTACTTGAATTTAAACCATTACCAGGCGCAGAATTTCATGGATTCGTTGGAGAACTTTTTGTTCATCGTGAAACATTTGCCATTGTTCATGCATGTTATGGTTTCGACCGAAACGGACTGAAAAAAGCAACTCCCGTTTTAGTCAAACGCACTCCGCCGGGAGTCAGAGCGCGCCCTTCGTTTGTTGAATATACAGTAAATTACCAGCGCTACCAGGGAAAATGGCAACTGGCAACGGCACAAGCCTCCATCAAATTTAAAATCAGAAGCCGTCGCGACAAAATAAATTCCGAGTTTCACAGCGTTTCAGAACTCCTTGTAACCGACATTCAATCCACCGAATTAAAACGTTTCGGACGCGATGAATCATTTGGACAGCGCGATATTTTTGTTGAAATGATTGGAAGCTACGATCCGGAATTCTGGGAAAATTACAACATTATAAAACCAGATGAGGACCTGCGTAATGCAGTGCAGAAACTTTCTGCCGAAAAATAAAAATGTGTGTTTTAAAATAATATTGAAAAAAAAGGAGAGCCGCCACAAAGAGACAGGCACTCCCGTAAACAGGATTACAGGTATCTTACGTTTCCTAACCTCGATGCCCCAGGCTAATAGTCTCCATCCTGGTACTTAGGTCAGTGGTCGAACTCTCCAAAGGATAAAATTACACATTTTTAGGTTTTCTTGGTCAATCCTTCCTTAATTTTTGACGGATGCTGACTGGTGTGAAACACATCAACAACAATAATGTATTCTTCAGTAATTTCATAAATAATTTTGTAACTCCATTTTGATACCGAACGATAATTTTCAGGTTCATCAGCCAAATAAGGCTCAACAGAAAACTTTTCAGGGAAATCATTCAGGCTCTGAACAAGCTTCACCAATTCCTTCTTTACCTTTCTGGCATCTGATATGGAATCTTTGGAAATGTAAGTATAAATCTGATCCAGATTTTCTTTGGCCTGCCTGTCCCACCGAATGGGAAGTTTCTTTTTCCTTACCAATTTTCAATCTCCTTTTCCACTTCTTCCTGCGTTATGAAATCACCTGATTTTACTCTCTGTGAAGCAGCTTTTGCCCTTTCTGCAAGGCTTTCTTTAGTAATGGGTGACCCGTCAACTTCATATCCAACAACATCAGACTTTTTATATTCTTTACTCATAGCATAAACCATTTTTAAAAAAGTTTCGTCTGCATGATTAATAAAATCATGAAGTTCTTCTCTTAATTTTTGTACTCCCATAACTTTCATACTTTGTACAAAAATAATGAATAAAAGTCACATTGGTTTTCTATTCTGAGGTACAACGGATAAAAGTTTGTAATTTTGGCCATTTGAAACCGGAAACAACGTATGTCATGGAACAATTCAGTACAAGGCAAAATAAAATTTCAAGGCTCGTTCAACGCGAAATGGCCGACATTTTATTGCAGTTAAACAAATCGAAATACCACGGAAAACTCATTACGGTTAGTATTGTGAGAGTTACAAAAGATATGAGTATCGCACGTATTTACCTCAGTATTTATCCTTCGGAGTTTGGCAATGAAATTTTGAGCGATATTCAGTTGAGCAGCAAGTCGGTGAGGGGAGAACTGGGCCGGCGGATAGGCAAAAGCGTGCGGATTATTCCTGAACTGGAGTTCTACATCGACGATAGCCTTGATTATATCGAGCATATCGATGGTTTACTTCATGAATAATCGTTTCAAATAAAACTATTTTTTATTCGTTTTTAGAGAAAAAGATTGAATTTACCATTATTCATAGCACTGCGGTATTTGTTTTCGAAAAAGAAACAAAACATCATCAACATTATTTCGGGCATTTCGGTGGCCGGAATTATAGTTGGAACAATGGCTATGGTAATTGTAATGTCTGTTTTTAACGGGTTTAACAGCCTGATAGAAACCTTTTTCAGCAATTTCGATCCCGATCTGAAAATATCAGCAACCCACGGAAAAATGTTCGTCCCTTCCGATAGCCATTTTGAAGAAATTAAAAACCTGCCGGGCGTGGTACACTATGCAGAAGTAATTGAAGAAGTGGCACTTCTGAAATACGATAGCCAGCAATATCCGGCCATTGTAAAAGGGGTACCGGCAAATTACTCCAACTATACGAATATTGATACATTAATTGTGGACGGAATTTTTATGCTGGAGGATCAGGGAATGGATTATGCCGTTGTTGGTCAGGGAGTTGCATACAACCTTGGGTTGGGGCTTTCATTCGTGGATCCCATCCGGATTTTTGTGCCCAAAAAGGGAAGACAGGCATCGGTTAACCTGGCGCGTTCACTCAACTACGACTACATTTTCCCTGCCGGTGTTTTTTCGGTACTGGAAGAAATTGACTCCAAATACATGATTGTTCCGTACCATTTTGCGGCAGAGCTTTTCGAAAGCGAAAACCGGGTTTCGGCTGTGGAACTGGGAATTGATCCCAATGTAAAATCAAAAAAACTTCAGAAAGAAATACAGGAAATATTAGGTGATTCGTTTCACGTGAAAAACAAATATCAGCAGCACGATTTGGTTTTTCGCACCATGAAATCAGAAAAATGGGCTTCCTATTTTATTCTGGTGTTTATTTTAATTGTGGCTTCTTTTAACATGTTAGGTAGTCTTTCGATGTTAATTATCGATAAAAAAGAAGATATGTTTATATTGCGCAGTATGGGTGCCGATTCCAGACTCATCCGTAAAATATTTCTGTTTGAAGGATGGCTTATTTCATTTTTTGGTGCTGTAACAGGTTCGTTACTTGGAATTTTTGTGTGCTGGCTGCAAATTAAATTCGAAATTGTTACACTGCCCGGCGCTGGTTCATTTATCATTTCAGCGTATCCAGTACAAGTTATTTTTTCCGATATTCTTCTTATACTTGGGATTGTTCTTAGCATCGGATTTATTGCTTCGTGGTATCCTGTACGATTTATTTCACACCGTTTTCTTATGAGTGAAAATCTTTAATTTTAAGAAATTAATATTCAATTTTTAGCAAATCACTGCTAATTCTATTATTGCATCTTTCCTGATTTTCGTTATTCTTTCCCTATTTATTTTGTTTTAAATTGCGTTCAGATTTTATTGATATATATTCACCTAATAAAGCATTTACAAACGTGAAAGCACTGGTAAAAAGCAAAGCAGAAAAAGGGATTTGGATGGAAGATGTTCCCATGCCAAAAGTTGGACCAAACGATGTTCTGATTAAAATAAAAAAAGCAGCCATTTGCGGTACCGATTTACACATTTACAAATGGGACGAATGGGCACAGCAAACCATCAAACCTCCGGTAACCATTGGGCACGAATACATGGGTACTGTTGTGGAAGTTGGCTCAGAAGTGGACCGGGTTCAGGTAGGAGAACGGGTTACTGTTGAAGGCCACATTTCGTGCGGATTTTGCCGGAATTGCAGGCGTGGCAGGCAACACATCTGCGACAACACCATTGGCATTGGCGTTCATCGTGACGGTGGATTTGCCGAATACATTTCTGTTCCGGCTAAAAATGTATTGCATGTGGATGTCAGCATTCCCGACGAAATTATGTCCATCATGGACCCGTTGGGAAATGCCACGCACACAGCACTATCATTTCCCCTTTTAGGCGAAGACGTTTTAATTACAGGAATCGGCGGACCCATTGGCGCTATGGCCGCTGCCATCTGTAGGTTTGCCGGAGCCCGGAACGTAATTGGCACCGATCTCAGTCCTTTCCGTCGTGCGCTGGCCCGTAAAATGGGAGCTACGCGAGTTATCGATCCGACCAAAGAAAGCATTAAAGAGGCCATGCACAGGCACAATATGGTGGCCGGTTTCGATATTGGTTTGGAATGTTCGGGTTCGCCTGCCGCTTTTAACGACATGGTAAACCACATGTACAACGGTGGAAAAATCAGCCTGCTGGGTATTCTTCCGCAAAAAACACAAATCAATTGGAATAATATTATTTTCAAAGGATTGACCTTAAAAGGAATTTATGGCCGTGAAATGTACGAAACCTGGTACCACATGGAAATGATGCTCACTTCAGGTCTCGATATTACGCCCGTAATCACCCACCGCTTCCCTGCTGATGATTTTCAAAAAGCATTTGATATTATGGAAGAAGGAAACTGCGGTAAAATAATTCTGGACTGGCAGTAAAAATTTCATGTTCCACGTGGAAAAGCATTTAAATCAGAACGTATTCACACAATTAGTTCAGTTTAATTGCAAATCCTTATTTTTGAAGAAAATTTTCTGATTTGAAACAAGGTTTGGTTATAAAAACTACAGGAAGCTGGTACGCTGTTGAAGATGAAAACGGCGAATATTTCGAATGTAAAGTCAAGGGTAACTTTCGAATTAAAGATATTAAAAGTACCAATCCTGTTGCAGTTGGAGACCGCGTGAATTTCACAGTTCAGAATGATTTAAAATCCAAAACAACCAATAAAACAGGGTGGATAACTTCAATTCAAGACCGAAAAAATTATATCGTTAGACGATCGCCCAATCTTTCCAAACAATCGCACATTATTGCAGCCAATATAGATCAGGCCGTTTTGGTTGCAACAGTTGCATGGCCAGTTACCACCACCACTTTCATCGACCGCTATTTGGCATCTGCTGAGGCTTACCGAATTCCGGTGCTAATTGTTTTCAACAAAACTGACCTTTATACAAAAGAGGAAACAAGCAGGATGAACCAACTAATTGCTGTTTATTCAAAAATCGGATATTCCTGCCTGGTTACATCAGCAACAAAAATCCTGGGAATTAATGAGTTGAAGGCAAAACTGGCGGGAAAAACAAATGTTATTAACGGGCACAGCGGGGTGGGGAAGTCTACGCTCATTAACCTCATTCAGCCAGGATTAAATCTGAAAATTTCAAAAATTTCGGAGATGCACAAAACCGGTAAACACACCACCGCATTTTCTGCCATGTACAAACTTTCTTCTGGAGGTTATATTATTGATACTCCGGGAATTAAAGGTTTCGGAATGCTGGATATGGAAGCCTGGGAAATTTCGCATTATTTCCCTGAAATTTTTAATATTTCTAAAAACTGTCAGTACAATAACTGTTCACATACACACGAACCCGGATGTGCTGTTAAAGAAGCTGTTGAAGCTGGAGATGTTGCACAAAGCCGTTACATCAGCTATTTGGGACTGCTCGAGGGCGAAGACAAATACAGGAAACCACACTAATTATTTTGATGAAAATAGTTGTAAACTATTTCTGCTTTGGAGGGTCCTATTGAATTAATAATCAGATTTTTATCAGCATCTTTAATGTTTTTTACTGATTTAAAATCAATCAATAATTTTTTGGCCGTTTTTTCTCCTATTCCTTTTATTTGATTCAATTCAGAAGTTGAAATATTTTTTGACCGTTTATTTCTATGGAAATTGATGCCAAACCGATGCGCCTCGTCCCGCAATTGTTGAATGATTTTCAGCGTTTCGGAATTTTTATTGATATACAAGGGAACTGAATCGTCCGGAAAATAGATTTCCTCAAGCCGTTTGGCAATTCCAATTATTGCAATTTTTCCTCGTAGATTCAGTTTTTCCAATGCAGAAACGGCAGATGAAAGTTGCCCCTTTCCCCCATCAATTACAATAAGTTCTGGTAATTCCTTGTTTTCTTCTGTTAATCTTTTGTACCGGCGATAAACGACCTCTTCCATTGATGCAAAATCGTTTGGGCCTTCAACTGTTTTAATGTTGTAATGACGATATTCCTTTTTGAGGGGTTTGGCATTTTTAAAAACCACACAGGCCGCGACCGGATTTGAACCTTGCAGGTTGCTATTATCGAAACATTCAATTTTTACCGGTAATTCAGACAATTGTAAATCTTTTTGAATGGTTTTTAAGATGCGTTCATCACGTATTTTTGGATTTTTTAAAACCGTTTGTTTTTCTTTTTCCAATCGGAAGTATTTTGCATTTCGGTGTGATAAATCGAGTAATTTTTTCTTATCACCTCTCAAAGGAATTTTAAATGTTACGTCCTTTAATTGAGTTTTTATTTTGAAAGGAACCAGAATTTCTTTTGCATTGCTATATATTTTTTGCCGGATATCCACAATTCCGGCAAGCAATAATTCTTCTGCTGATTCATCCAGACTCTTCTTTATTTCGAGTGTAAAAGTTTGAATAATAGCACCTTTAATTACTTTAAGATAATTTATATAAGCAAATTTTGGATCCTGTTCTATAGTAAAGACATCAACATCAGTAATAGTTGGGGAAACAATTGTTGATTTGCTTTGGTAGCGTTTTAACGAATCGTATTTTTCTTTTAGCCTTTGCGCTTCCTCAAAATTCATTTGGCTTGCCATATCTGCCATACGAAGTTCCAGATGTTTAATTACACCAGAAATATTACCCTTCAAAATTCCAGTTATATCTTCGATTCCCTGGTTGTATTTTTCAGCAGAAACCAGCCCTTCACATGGTCCTTCGCAGTTTCCAATATGGTACTCTAAACAAACTTTATATTTTCCTGATTTAATATTCTCATCAGTTAGCTGGTAGTTGCAGGTGCGCAATTTATATTCAGTTTTATACAATTCGAGCAGTGTCCGCACAGTGTAAATGGAAGTATATGGCCCAAAATATTTAGAACCGTCCCTGATTAAATTTCTTGTTTTAAAAACTCTGGGAAAAGGCTCGTTTTTAATACAAATCCAGGGGTAACTTTTATCATCTTTTAACCGAATATTATATCGCGGCTGGTATTTTTTTATCAGGTTATTCTCCAACAGCAGTGCATCTTGTTCCGATTCAACTACCATGTGTTTAATGTCGGCAATATTTCTGACGAGCAGAGCTGTTTTTCTGCTGTCATGTTGCTTCGTAAAATAGCTGGAAACACGTTTTTTCAGGTTTTTAGCCTTTCCTATATAAATAATATTGCCAGTATTATCGTAAAACTGATAAATACCCGGTTTCCAGGGAAGCACGGAAATCAGGTTTTTCAAATAATCAATATCACCATTTTTTGATTGGTATTTCACAAAACCTAATATTTAACCAAAATGTGAGGATTTAAATTTTGGATTACTTTTTTTTGCGGAGTCTGAATAAATTCGAGATCGCAAATAAAGCTAAAATAGACGTTTTTCACACCAACTCGTTTTACCATATTGTAAACTGCATTAGCTGTTCCGCCTGTTGCCAGCAAATCATCATGAATTAAAACTACATCATCTTCCTTCAGTGCATCTTTGTGCATCTCAATGGTGTCCATTCCGTATTCCAACTGGTACGTTTCTGAGATTTTTTCTGCAGGAAGTTTTCCCTTTTTTCTTACCGGAACAAATCCCGCATTTAATTGGTGGGCCAACGCACCACCCATAATAAATCCCCGCGATTCAATTCCCAAAACTTTTGAAATGTTTTTTTCTTTAAATTCAGAAATAATTTTATTTATCACAAATCTAAAAGCATCCTTTTCTTTTAAAAGGGTTGTAATGTCTTTAAAACTTATTCCCTTGGTTGGAAAATCAGGAATCTCCCTGATTTTACTTTTTAAATCCATCATTAATTTGGTTTTTGTTCCACGTGAAACATTATATTATCTGCCCAGCAAAATTAACAAAACATTTATATCAGAAGGAGAAACTCCAGAAATCCTTTTTGCCTGTCCTATGGTTTTTGGATTGATTTTTTCCAGCTTTTGACGAGCTTCGGTTGACAATGAATTCAATTGACCATAATTAAATTTATTCTCGATGTTAATGTGTTCCAATTTATCGAGTTTTTCAGCCAAAACTTTTTCACGATTGATGTATCCTTCGTACTTGATAAAAATTTCAGCTCCCTGCATAATTTCTGTTTTTCTTTCTTCCGGAACCCTTTGGAGAAACGAATTAAACGGGGTGATGACTTCAATTAAATCAAATATCGAAATCTGAGGGCGTAAAATCAGGTCAAATAATTTCACTCCTTGCTTTAATTCTGATGTTCCTTTGCTCGTAAGTAGCTGATTTACAAAGTGTGGCTTAATACTAAATTTTTTGGAATATTGAATTATATCAGAAATAAGTTTGTTTTTTTCGTCCAGCAATTTTTTACGTTCTGGAGAAGCAAGGCCTAAATTATACGATTTTTCGGTCAGGCGAATATCAGCATTATCCTGCCTGAGTAATATTCGAAATTCAGCACGACTTGTAAACATCCGGTAAGGTTCATCAACTCCTTTCGTAACCAAATCGTCAATTAAAACACCAATGTACGCTTCATCCCTTTTCAATATAAAATCCTTTTCGGGAGAATGACTTCGTAAATGAGCATTTATACCAGCCATGATTCCCTGAGCACCGGCTTCTTCATATCCGGTGGTCCCGTTAATTTGTCCCGCAAAAAAAAGATTCTTTATCAATTTTGTTTCAAGGGTATGATAAAGTTGCGTTGGCTCAAAATAATCGTATTCAATTGCATAACCAGGACGAAAGATTTTTGCATTCTCTAACCCAGGGATTTTTTGCATGGCTCTGTACTGGACCTGCCAGGGTAGAGAAGATGAAAAACCATTTAAATAGTATTCCACTGTAGTTTCACCTTCAGGTTCCAAAAAAAGCTGATGCTGTTGTTTTTCGGAGAAAGTTACCAATTTGGACTCGATGCTGGGACAATAGCGTGGACCAGTACTCTGAATGGTCCCGTCGAACATAGGTGAAAAATCAAATCCTAACTCCAATTCACTGTGTACTTCCGGGTTAGTATGTGTAATCCAGCATGAACGTTGCTGTAGATTCGATTTTATTCCTGGTAAATAGGAAAACTTAAAATGTGTATCATCGCCTTTTTGCTCGGTTAATTTGGAAAAATCAATAGTGCGGCCATCAATACGAACCGGAGTACCTGTTTTGAGACGACCTGTTTTGAACCCGGCATCGAATAATTGTTCTGTAATATTATATGATGCAGCTTCACCAATTCGTCCTCCCCGCATTTGAGAAGAACCAACATGAATTAATCCATTCAAAAAAGTTCCGTTGGTTAAAATAACTGTAGTACCCAGGAAGTCAACGCCAATTTTTGTTCGCACACCTTTCACTGCATTATCTTCAATAATTAACGAAGTAACTGCATCTTGCCACAAATCAAGGTTTTCAATTGATTCCAGAGTTTCCCGCCACAATTCAGTAAACCTCATCCGGTCGTTTTGAGAACGGGGACTCCACATGGCAGGCCCTTTCGAAAGATTAAGCATTCTGAACTGAATGGTGGTTTTATCTGCAATAATTCCTGAATAACCTCCCAAAGCATCAATTTCGCGTACAATTTGCCCTTTGGCAATCCCTCCCATTGCCGGATTGCAGGACATTTGAGCGTATTTGGTCATGTCCATTGTAATCAACAAGGTTTTTGACCCCAGATTAGCGGCTGCGGCTGCGGCTTCACATCCTGAGTGGCCACCCCCCACAACTATTACATCATATTTTTGTATCATTTCTTCTCCTTTCTAAAACCTGCTTTTCCCAGATAAAAATCTTCCTTCTCCCTCATCAATCTCTTTTCAGCATTGGTTTTATCCTTAAACCCGCAAAGATGCAGAATTCCATGAAAAATTACCCGGTATAATTCTTCATCAAAATTAACACCTAACTGACTGGCATTTTCAATAATCCTGTCAACACTTATAAATAAATCGCCCGAAATAACAGAATTTTCAACATAGTCAAACGTAACTATATCAGTATAATAATTGTGATTGAGGTATTGTTCATTAATTTTTAACAAATAATCATCCGAACAAAAAACAACAGTAATTTCTCCGGCATGCTTGTTTTCATTTTGAATTAAAAAATCAACAGTATTTTTCAGAACTTTTTTTTGAAGTTTAATGGGCTTGGTTTCTTCAAAAAAAAATGATATTTCACTCACGTTACATCAATTTTTATCTCTACACATTTCCCCTGATTACGAAACTCAATTTCACTACAAAGGGATTTCATGATGTGAATTCCACGACCGTATTCCTTTTTAATATTGCTTTTTGAGGTTGGATCTTCAATTAGTTCAAAATCAAATCCGTCGCCTTCATCATGTACTTCAATAATAATGTTACCATTCATACAATTAATCTGAATATCTACTTGTTTGTCTTTATCGTTTTTGTTTCCATGTTCAATGGAATTGATTACAGCTTCAGAAATGCATAGGTAAACCTTATTAAAACAAGCTTTGGGAAGTTTCTCATTTTCAAAAATTTGAAGAAGAAATTTTTCAACCCTCTCCAATTCTTTTTTATCCGATTTTATAGCCAGTATTTTAGGGTCTTTATCCATTTTATTCTGTTTGCATATTATTCAAATATTGCTTGTATTTGTTGTTATAGAAATTATTTAGCTTATGCGAATTGCGGTTCAAATATTCCAAAGTTGAATTGTCTCGGATTTGATATTCAAAAAATTGTGCAGGATTGCTGTGAAAATCTTCTGCTGTGCGGCTTTGTCTTTCATCTTCAAATTCACGTTCCATTTCAGCCTTTTCTGCCTCGAGCAAGCGGGTAGTAATTTGGTTCTGCCGCGAAATCATTTGAGCATTTACATTTTTATTCATAAGCTGTTTTCTGTTTTGCTCAAGTAAATTGTCAATTTCCTGCATGGTTTTTCTTGCATCACTTCCAACGCTTCCGTTATTCATAATTTCCCGCAGCATTTGTTGCATCATTTCGTGTTGCATCAGCGACTGCCCCATCTGCTGGTTCATATTCTGCGAATTCCCGTTTTTCATTTGTTCAATCATCTGTTGCAACTGCTGTTTAATGCTTTCCGATTCCTGTTTAAGCATGTTCATTCCTGACTGCCCTTGCCCGGGATTTTCACATTGCTGATCGCCGGGCTGGGCATTGGCCATTTGTTCTTCCAGATTTTCCAAAGCTTCATTTAACATCAGCGCCAGGTTATTTGAGGCTGTCATTACAAACTGCTGGCTAGCTCTTGCATTGGGATATAATCCTTCGGCCATTTCATCCATAGCTTTGTCCAAATTCAATTCAAGGGTAATTAATTCGTTGTTTACCATGCTGTTAATTTGAGGAGTACGTTTTGCCAGTGCATAAAGCGAATCTTTTACAATACGGCTCTGATCCTTTATTCTTCGTTGTTTCAAATTCAATTCATTTACTGCCGGATCGATGGAATTAATTTCTGTCAGGCCTTCTAAAACATTCTCCTGTTCAAACGATAAATAAACCAGGTTGCTCAAAATTTGTCTGAGGTTTTGAATATTTTCCATGTTTTGCTGCATGGTGTTTGAATTGAGCATTTGCTGCATGGCAAATGCTGTATTTTTCATTTTTTCCGAATTTTCCTTCAAACCTGAACCAGATTTTTTCCGGTTCTTTTTTTGAAGTTCATTCTGGCTATTTTCCATACTTTTTTCAATATCCTCAATTTCTTCGCTAAAATCGTCAATATTCATAGGTTTTTCCAGCTCTTCATTTAACCGGAGGGCATCATTTATTTCATTTTGAAAATTTTCAAGTTCATTTTTGTGATTTTCGAGTTGTTCCTGAATTTCATCGTAATTCGACTTTTCGCTCACTTCTTCGGCCATTTTTTCTTCTTCTTCTGCCATTTTATTCAGGTCATCTATAACATTCTGAAACTTTTGCTCCACTTTCATTTTCCGCAGCATTTCCAGGTTTTTGTCAAGCTGTTTCTGCAAATCTTCATACGTAAAATTCATTTGCTCTGTAAGTTCATTTAACTTGTTATTGTCGAACTCTTCAGCCAGTTTCTGAAATTCTTCCAGCAATTTTTTCAATTCATCCGTAAAAACTTCATCCAGTAATTCTTCAATTTGTTGCTGTTTTTCCCTAATTTCATCGTTTTGCTGATTAAATGAATTCAGGTAATTATTAAGTTTTTCATTATCCTGTTTAATCCGATCGTACAGTTTCTCCAGTTCACTTTGTTTGGAAAGTATTTGGTTTACCATCTGCGATTTTTCCCAGTCAGAAACATTGGTATCCATGTTTTTTAACCGAAGGTTTTCCAAATCATCCTGAATTTCTTTGGTTAGTTGTTCACTTTCCTGCAACATTTCTTCCAGTTTTTCAAACTGTTCCTTTTCGTTTGCAGCAATTTCTTCCCTGTTTGGCAAATTAAAAATGAAATTATCAGAAGTTGTTGTTTTGTAATTATTCAATACATCATTATCGGTAACCGAAAAATAATAAGAAACCAAGCCCGACTGCATGGCAATTTCAGCAAAATCGAAACCGAAATAAAATTCCTGATCAGTCATATTTTTTACAAACGGAATTGCGATGGCCGAATCATTGTTGTTAATATTGTAATGAAAATTTAGGGCTGAAAAGCCATAATCGTCGCCAATGGTTCCTTTAAAAAAGAAGCGCGTCATTTGCATCGAATCCTGCACCTGAACAATTTTAATTTCAGGGTAAAGATCGGGCAAAACATCAACAGAATAACTAAAAGCAAGTTCCGATTCTGTTAAGTCGTTCTTTATATATATATGGTAGCCTGATGCTTTAAAAAACTGATTTTCCAATTGAAAACCCGAGGATGTTTTTTCTGCTCCAAGAGTTACTGAATCTGAAAGAGCCATGTAAAGTGTGTCAATATCAATTCCCTGAAAATTCCATTTTACCAATGTTCCATGTGGAACCTGCAAGTCTCCTGTGTTTTCGTGTACTAATTCAGGAAGACCTGTGTAGGATGGTGGTTTAACTGTTACATCGAAATGATTAATTCCTGGTTTTGGCAGTAATTGCAGAAAGTACGTATCAGAATTGTACTTTAAATCGGTAAAATAAAAATTCACCGGATTAATTACCGAGCTCATTTCAAATTCAAAAACACCAGCCGATGTACTTTTCATCAGGTAATTATTTCCTTCAATATTTATATAGGCAATCTGCGGAAGTTCGTCGCCGCTAACTTCCATTTTAATTTTATATGAGTCTCCTTTTTTCGCTTTTAATTCAGTATTTAAAAGTTGAAATTCGAATGGAGCGGGTTTTATAAATTGTGTATTGTAATGAATTATTCGTTGAGGTGCTGTGGTAAAAACCGATTTATTTACTAAAAAAACTGTAGCTGTAAACAAAAGACTAACTAAAAAATAGCTGAGAACCAGTCGAAGATTTTTAAACTGAACAGCCTGGCTAAAGTTGAAAACACTTAATTCATTTATTTTCTGATCAATACTTGCCAATACAATTTCATTGGAATAAACAGGATCATTAATTTCTGATAACTCAATAATATTCAATAACTTATCCTTAATATCCTTAAAATGTTTCTGAATAATTTGAGAGCTGGTTTTAATATCAATGGGTTTTATAATATGAAGGAGTTTTAAAAGGGGAAGCAGAATAAACTGCATTGTGAGTAAACCTCCGAACACCAGGAAACCAAAAAAGAGTATTTTTCTTATATCTGAGGGTAAATAAACAAAGTACTCAATTAACGAAAAGATTGTAAACAAAGCAAGTAAAAGAAAAAACGTAAGAATAACACCCTTTAGTAATTTAAAAGAATAGTATTTAATACGAAATGAATTTAGCTTATGAACAAGTATGTTAAAATTTTCTGTCATTATTTTCTAATTTCTTTTCATCCAGCTTTTTAATGAAACTAATAATTGTTAGTAATTGTTTCAAAAACGGAGGAAAAAACAAAAATAATCTTTTAAAACAATATTTGCATCCCTCTTAATTTTCTACAATAATATTATTTTTGAGACTTGAAAAAAATTTAAGCAAAAAGTTCTTTCATTCTTTACACAAATAATTAACCTGTTTACAAAATGAGCTACACAAACCAGCATGTTTTAAACAGGTGTTAAGAAATTAAATTATTAATTGAAAATAAGAAGGATAGAATAAAAGAGCATGTTAATATTTTGGAAGATTGAAAGTGAAAGTTATCTTTATAAAAAATTGAAACTAATAATTAACAGCAATCAACAGGCTATTATTAATTACATTTTTATTAATTAATAGCTTATATAATAATAATACAGAAGAAATTGAAAATACTTTTAGTTGAAGACAACCTGTTAAATCAAAAAGTAGTTAGTTTTCATTTAAGAAAATTTGACTACGAAGTAGTTTGTGTTGCCATTTGGCGAGATGCAATGGAGGAGGTAAAGAAAAATCCTCCCGATTTAATTTTGATGGATATAATGCTGCCTGAAAAAAACGGATTTGAAATTACCGCAGATATTCGTAAGTATGAAGAAAGCATGGGCGTAAAACATGGAGTTCCCATTGTTGCGCTTACTGCCAATACTTTAGATAACGACAAAGACAAATGTTTACAGGCAGGCATGAACGATTATTTACCAAAACCCTTTTCGCCCGAAGAATTGTATGCTGTAATTGAACAATTTGCCACTTCGAGTAAATGAGCGAAGACCTTGACATAAGAGGAGATTTTTATCCTGACACCGAGCGGGAGCTTGACAGAAAATTACGGCCATTGTCGTTTAACGATTTTAAAGGGCAAAGGCAAATTGTAGAAAATCTTAAAATATTTGTTCAGGCAGCTTCCATGAGGAACGAAGCGCTTGATCATGTTTTATTGCATGGACCTCCCGGATTAGGTAAAACAACTTTGTCGCACATTATTGCAAACGAGCTGGGTGTTGGAATAAAAATTACATCGGGTCCGGTGCTTGATAAACCAGGCGATTTGGCTGGTCTTTTAACCAACCTGGAGGAACGTGATGTACTTTTTATAGACGAAATTCACCGTTTATCGCCCATTGTGGAAGAGTATCTTTATTCGGCAATGGAAGATTTCCGGATTGATATAATGATTGACAAAGGGCCCAGCGCCCGTTCCATTCAGCTCGAGTTGCACCCGTTTACACTTATTGGAGCAACCACCCGCTCAGGTTTGCTCACTTCGCCGCTGCGGGCAAGGTTTGGCATTAATTCGCACCTGGAGTACTACGACAATACTGTTTTAACGGGCATTGTTAAACGTTCGGCACGTATTCTCGATGTGGAAATCAGTGATGAAGCAGCAATTGAAATTGCCGGCAGAAGCCGCGGAACTCCGCGTATTGTCAATTCGTTATTGCGACGTGTACGCGATTTTGCCCAGGTTAAAGGCGATGGAAATATTGACATTGATATTACAAAAACGTCACTTAAAGCTATGAACATTGACCAGCACGGGCTGGATGAAATGGACAACCGAATTTTGCTATGCATCATTGATAAATTTAAAGGTGGTCCTGTGGGTATTTCAACCATTTCCACCGCAGTTGGAGAGGATAGCGGAACCATTGAAGAAGTTTATGAACCGTTCCTGATTAAGGAAGGATTTATAAAACGGACACCCCGCGGAAGAGAAGCTACTGAAAGGGCTTATAAACATTTGGGACGGATTAAATACGGAGATTCTCCCACTTTATTCTGATTCAACCAATTCAATTTCGAATAACCTTGGCCACCATTTTCCTGTAACAAAAAACCGTTCACTTTCGGCATCGTAAGCAATTCCGTTTAAATAATCGATGGTATCGCTCGGGTTGGTGTACATATTTAAAATTCCTTCGAGGTTAATTTCTGAAAGTACTTTTCCGGTTTCAGGTTCAATTTGAACAATAAGATTTGTGGTATAAACATTGGCAAAAATAGTTTCGTTAATGTATTCCAATTCATTCAAATAATTAATAATTCCCTGATTATTAGCTACCTGAACTTTTTTTACTTCCGAAAAATCTGACGGATCGAGCCAGGTTAACTCATGTGTTCCGTTACTCATTATTAAATGTTTTCCATCATTTGTAAGGCCCCATCCTTCTTTCGATTTGTAAGTGAAACTGTCAATTACAGCAAAATCGTTGAGGTTGTAAACAAAACCTTTTTGTGCCCGGTAAGTAAGCTGGTAAATTTTATCGTTTAAAATAGTAATTCCTTCACCAAAATATTTTTCATCAAGTAAATGTTGTAAAACGGTATTTCCGGTATTCAAATTTACTTTAAATAATCCTGAAGAGCCGTTTTCTCCTGTTCCTTCATAAATGTACCCATTGTGAAATTCAAGTCCCTGGGTATAAAATTTTCGGTTATGCGGGTAATCTTTTTTAGTGGTGTAACTGTATTTTTTTGGGATTATATCTGAAACCACATTAAATGAAATCGAACGTGAATTGCTTACATCATCTGTTTTGGTTGCGGTAACATTCAACGTGTTTCTGCCTAACTCGTTTAGTTTTACATTTGAAACAGTAAAATCAAGGTCGCTGCTTTCCTTTAAAAGTTCACCTTGGTAAATAAGCTTAATGTTATCTATTTCTCCGTTTCTGAGTTTGGTTTGAACCCGGACCGATACATTGTTTCCGTAGATATAATTTTTAGCCTGAGGCAAAATTGTGATGGTACTTACCGGTTTTCGCGAACGTTTGGGTTTATTTGAACACGAAAAAAAAGTAATGAATAAACTAAAAATCAGTACAAAAGGGAATATCGAACGTTTCATGTTGAATTTTTAATTACGCATTTTCGCTTGTTAAAAATATTGTTTTTTTGCCAAAATTAATAAATAAACGAAGTGTGCCAATTGAAGGTTAAGAAAGCAAATGAAACGAGCATGAGAAAGATTTTCACACATTAGCGAATTATTAAAATCATGCGAGTTCCATCTTATAACTTAAAAAACAAATAATTTTAATAAGATGAATACTATCTTTGTTTTAAAATTAAACACTTTTGAATCCTTTTAAAAAATTAGCAGGAGATACAGCCATTTACGGGGTTAGCAGTATTGTTGGCCGGTTTATGAATTGGTGGCTCATGCCGCTGTATGTTAATTTATTTGCCCCCGAAGATTATGGGATTGTGACAAACCTTTATGCATACGTTGCTTTTTTTATGGTGTTTTTAACCTACGGCATGGAAACAGGATTTTTTCGTTTTGCCTCCAAAAATTCCGACTCCGAAAAAGTATATTCTACCTCGCTTATTTCACTGTTTTTTTCCTCTTTGCTGTTTTTAATTTTGATTATTCTTTTTAAGAATCCTTTAGCAAGTCTGATAAAATACCCTGAACACCCTGAGTATATTTTGTGGTTTGGGTTTATTCTTGCTATCGACGCCTTTACAGCCATTCCGTTTGCCCGGCTGAGGCTGAATAACCGCCCGGTAAAATTTGCAGTGGTCAGGCTGATTAACATCGGTTTTAATATTGCTTTTAACCTGTTTTTTTTGTTGCTCTGCCCAAAACTGATTGAAAACAATCCGGATTCAATTGTACGGTTTGTTTACTCTTCCGAAATTGGTGTGGGCTATGTTTTTATTTCAAATTTGCTGTCATCTGTTGTAACACTTTTGTTGCTGCTGCCCGAAATTTTTAAATTCTCATTATATTTTAACAAGGCTCTTCTTCAAAAAATGCTGAACTATTCTTTCCCAATTCTTATTGTGGGAATGACCGGCATTTTAATTCAGCAAATCGATAAAATTTTAATTCCTTTTCTTATTCCGGAAGAACAATTACCCATGAAACAACTGGGTATTTATGGAGCTGCGGTTAAAATTGCAGTTTTAATGAACATGTTTATTCAGGCTTTCCGGTATGCTTTTGAACCCTTCTTTTTTTCGCAGGCCGAAAGCAAAAACGATAAAAATATTTATGCCGAAATTATGAAGTATTTTGTGATTTTCGGGTTGTTAATTTTTCTGGGAATGATGCTCTACCTTGATGTTATAAAACTGATAATTCCCATCGAATATGAAGAAGGTTTTTCCGTAGTTCCTTTTGTAATGCTGGCCAACCTGTTTTTCGGAATTTATTTTACACTATCGCTCTGGTACAAACTTACAGATATGACACGTTACGGAGCATATATTTCAATTTTGGGAGCAGTAATTACAATCATACTCAATTTTATACTAATTCCGCTGTTTGGATACAAAGGATCAGCCGCCGCATTGTTATTTGCCTTTTTCGTAATGATGGTAATTTCCTACTTTCTGGGTCAGAAATACTATCCTGTTCCTTACAATTTGAAACGAATTGCGACCTATTTTTTGGTGGCTGCAGCTATTTATGTTTTATCGCTGATTACACGGTTACAACCAGTTGTCATTAAATTTCCGGTAAACACATTATTTTTATTTGTTTTTATTTTCACCATTTATAAGCTGGAAAAAAGTCAGTTAAAGCGATTATTTAACCGAAATATGACAAAATAAATGAATTAAATATCAAAAAGTATTAATTTTGCCTGAATGAAAAATTTAAAAGAAAAAATTATAGCTATTGCAAGCGATCATGCCGGTTTTGAAAAAAAACAGGTTATTATAAAATATTTTAATGAAAAAGGCATTCCTTATAAAGATTTAGGATGTTATACAAATGAATCCTGTGATTATCCCGACTTTGGCCATCTCATTGCAGAAGCAATTGAACGTGGCGAATATGAACAGGGTATTACTTTTTGTGGTAGCGGACAGGGTATTAGTATTACGGCCAACAAGCACCAAAATGTGCGGTCGGGGGTTTGCTGGAATGCTGAAATAGGTGCATTGGCCAAACAACACAATAATGCTAACATTTGTGCCATTCCTTCACGATTTGTTACCGACCAGGAAGCAGTTGCTATTGTAGAAGCCTATTTAAATGCCGAATTTGAAGGAGGCCGCCATGCACGCAGAATTGCCAAAATACCTTTAAAATAATAAGAATCAAACTTTTACTAAATTGAAATTGAATTAAAAATAATTAATATGCTGTCTAATACTTGTAAATATGCTTTGAGGGCTCTCATTTATCTGGCGAAATTTTCCAAAGAAGAAAAAATGATTGGAATCAAAAAAATTTCCGAAGATTTGAAACTATCCTCACCGTTTTTAGGAAAAATTTTGCAAAACCTGGTGAAACAAAAATTGTTGGTTTCAACCAAAGGACCCAATGGTGGATTTGCCCTTGCAAAACATCCTTCCGGAATTACGTTGTGGGATATTGTTACCAGAGTTGATGGTGAAGAATTTTTTACCAACTGCCTCATCAGGCTTGAACCATGCCGTACTCATGACTCTTCAAAACCACTTTGTCCGGTGCATGCGCAGTACGATAGTTTGCGGAATGAAATTGGTAAATTTTACCAGGGAACCACCCTTGAAATTGTTGGTAAAGACATTGAAAAGTACGAAGACCTGGTTAAACTTTAGGCTGATTTTTTAGGAAGCTTAAGCGTATTTTTCCCACTTTCTGCCCGAAATAAATAAGTAGAAGAAAAAAGTTGCCGCTGCAATGCCGGCGCTATTGGCAATAAAATCGTAAAAGTTACTGCTGCGCGAAGTTGATACCATGTGCTGAACGGCCTCCAAAACTGCTGCAAGAAATAAGGAAACTGCCGGGGCATACAAATAATGATTTAGTTTTAGTTTTTTGAAAGGAACAAACAGCAACAGGCAAAAAACAAAAAACAACCCGAAATGTACGAGTTTATCGAAATGCGGTATGCTCAAAAAGGGCTTTTTAGGGAGGCCACTCGCAGGAATAAACAATCCGTAACAAATTATTGCTAACCAGATTAAGGGTTTTAAAAATATTTTAAATATCATCCATTGAAATTTTAACGGAGCAAAGTAACAAAATCTATGGCAGGAATTTACATTCATATCCCATTTTGCCGGCAAAAATGTTACTATTGCGATTTTTATAAAACGGTAAATACCAATCAAACAGATAATTTCATTACTGCTTTAAAAAATGAGGCAGTCCTTCGCAAAGATTATATTTTAAGCGAAAAAGTAAATACCATTTATTTCGGAGGGGGGACTCCTTCAGTGTTAACAGGCGATCAACTTTCATATATTATGAAATTTTTGAATGACTGTTTTCCGGTTTCGCCGAATGCTGAAATTACTTTTGAAGCCAATCCGGATGATTTAAGCAAAGATTATCTGGAGTTGCTTAAAAATTTGGGGATAAACCGGTTAAGTATTGGTATTCAATCATTTCAGAATGAACATTTAAAAAAAATGAATCGACGGCACAATGCAGAGCAAGCTATTCATTCTATTGAAAATGCAGCCTCTGCAGGATTTTCAAACCTCAGTGCCGATCTCATTTACGGTTTACCCGGTTTATACCTTCAGGAATGGAAAAGCAGCTTGCAACAGATTTTCAGGCTTCCGGTGGTTCACCTTTCGGCTTACCATTTAACTTACCACCAGGGCACGCCTTTTTATACCTGGCTAAAAAAAGGAACCTTAAAAGAACTTTCTGAAAATGAAAGTATTGAACAATTTAACTTTTTAATTGATGAAGCTGAAAAAGCAGGATTCGAACAGTATGAAATTTCAAATTTTGCCCGAAACGGATTGTATTCAAAACATAATTCAGCCTACTGGTCGGGTGAAAAATACCTTGGTTTAGGACCTTCAGCACATTCCTTTAATGGAAATTCACGCCGTTGGAACATTGCCCATGTTGAGGGTTATATTCGCGGAATTGAAAGCAATACTTCGTGGTTTGAAGAAGAACAACTTTCGGAAAAAGATAAGTTTAACGAGTACATTTTAACCCGGATTCGTACCAGGTGGGGAATTTCTGTTCAGGAAATTGAGAAACGTTTTGGGTTAAAATATGCCGGTCAGGTTGAAAAAGAAGCAGCTAAATATCTGTTTTCAGGAAAAATGAAAGAAAACAATGGCATTTATACCCTCACCAGAAAAGGTCTTTTTGTTTCAGACGACCTGATGACAGATTTTATGATTATCTGATTGTTAACCAAATCATTGAATCGAACCACTAATTTTATAAATATTGTTAATGCCAAGGAGGTCTGTTTTAAAAATTCTATCTTAGCGGGTCTTTAAAAAAAGCTGATTAATGTTTGTTAAAATAGTAAATGAATCGAACAATCCGCTGCCGGAATATAGTACAGAACTTTCGGCAGGAATGGATTTACGCGCATATTTAACGGAGCCTGTGGTTTTGAAACCGCTCGAACGTAAACTGATTCCAACGGGGTTATATATTGAATTGCCAAAAGGTTACGAGGCTCAAATAAGACCACGTAGCGGGCTGGCCATAAAAAAAGGAATTACCGTGTTAAACACACCTGGAACTATTGATGCCGATTACAGAGGCGAAATAAGGGTGATTCTTGTAAATCTTTCCAACGACGATTTTGTTATTGAAAATGGCGAGCGAATTTGCCAAATGATAATTGCATCACACGAAACTGTGGAATGGAATTTGGTTGAAGTGTTGGGCGAAACACAAAGAGGAGCTGGCGGTTTTGGCCACACAGGGAAAAATTAATAAATAGTTTGGAAAAATTTCATACCTGATATTTCGTTTAATTTCCAGGAAAATAGATGAAGTTCCAAAGTATTTTCTTTTGAAAATTTGATAGAAAAAATGAATAATACAATGATAAAATGGATGCTGATGTTCCTGCTGCCAGGAATTATATTTGCCTGTTCAGGAACAAAAGGTATTACGCAGAATAGTATTGAAAATTCAGAAATTGAGGAAGTTGAAATAAACGATAAAGAGCTTCCAATTGAAGAAAAGAAACAAATGGAATTTGATTATCTGTTTGTTGAAGCGATAAAAGAAAAAAGCCTGGGAAATCCGCAAAAAGCCATTCAACTTTTATCGGGGTGCCTCGAAATAAATCCAAATTCCTCGGCAGCCATGTACGAACTGGCAACCATTCATGCTGAAAATAATGATTTTACAAGCGCTTCCCTTCTTCTGGAAAAAGCCATTCAACTCAATCCCGGAAACAAATGGTACAGTTTGCTGCTGGCTCAAATTTATCAGCAAACCCAGCGATTTAATGATGCCGCAGCAATTTATGACAAACTTTTGCAACAAGAGCCCGAAAACCTCGAATTTTTGTATATGAGAGCTGCATTGCTTTCCAATGCCAACAAAATTCCGGAGGCCATTAATGCCTACAGCAAACTGGAAGAAAAAGTGGGTGTGAATGAGCAGATTGCGGTTTCGAAACAACAATTGTATGTTGAAAATGGCGAGGTGGAAAAAGCTTTTGGGGAAATTGAAAAACTGATTGAAAGTAACCCCAATGATCCGAAATATTACGGCTTAATGGCCGATCTTTTTCAAAGCCAGGGCGATTCAGTTAACGCGTTAAAATATTACCGGAAAATTCAGGAAATAGATCCTGAAAACGGTTTTGTACACTTTTCTCTGGCCAATTATTACCTGCAAAACGGCGAAATGGAAAATTCGTTTGAAGAAACAAAAATGGGTTTTCGGAGCCAGGATGTTGATTTGCAGACCAAACTTCAACTTTATATGATGTTAACAGCCAATCCGGCTCAGTCTGGTATTCAGCCAGAGCAGGAAAATGAGTTGATTGATATTTTGCTGGAGTCTCACCCCAACGAGCATATTGTTTACACCGTAAGGGCCGAAAGCCTTTTAAAAAGCGGGAAACTGGAAGAAGCACGCAGCGAATTGTTAAAGGCTCTTGAAATTGAAAAGAATGATTACATTTTATGGGAACGTGTACTTTTTATAGATAATGATTTGCAAGACTGGCAAGCTCTTTACGAACACAGTACCGATGCAATGGATTTGTTCCCGAACCAGCCGCAGATTTATTTTCTGAATGCCGTGGCTTGTATTCAACTTGAAAAATACGACGAAACGATTACTGTTTCAGACGAAGGCCTCATGTACGTTTTAGACAACAAACGTATGGAAGGTCAGTTTTTAATGTTGAAAGGCGAAGCACTTTATAAATCGGGAAATATGGAGGACGCCTTTGAGTTGTTTGATAAATCGGTTGAACTGGATCCCGATAACCACATCGCCCTGAATAATTACGCGTACTATTTGTCACTTACAGGTGAAAACCTGAGTAAAGCAGAGCAAATGAGCGGTAAAGTAATTGAGCGGTTTCCCGAAAATTCAACATATCTTGATACGTATGCCTGGGTGCTGTTTAAAAAAGGAGAATACAAACTGGCAAAGTTTTATATGGAATCGGCCATTAAAAACGGAGGCGAGGATAATGCAACCCTTTTAGAGCATTACGGCGATATTCTTTTTAAACTTGAACAAACTGAAGAGGCCATAAAATACTGGCAAAAAGCTAAAGATTTGGGTGAGGTTTCAGAACTTCTGGATAAAAAAATACAGGAACGCAATTATTACGCTGAGTAAATGAAGAAGTTATTCACGGATAAAAACAGAAGGGTTTTTTTTGTGCTTTTTTTGCTGGTAGTGGGGTTCTCATCGTGCCGCACTTCCCGCGATTTAACCACAGAGCGAATCAGGCCCTTGTCGGCCGAAAAATTGCTTGAGCAGGTGGAGCAAAATGCATTTGATTATTCCGATTTAACCATTCGCCGAATTAATGTACAGTTTTCAAACAGCCATTCCAAAACCAGTTTCAGGGCAAACCTGAAAGCCCGGAAAGACGATAAAATTCTGGCGTTAATCAGTAAAATAAATATTCCCGTTGGCCGAATTCTTCTTACTCCGGGCAATTTAACTTACGTTAATTACATCGACAAAAATTATTTTGAAGGCGATTATTCATTTTTAAGCAGTTTGCTCAATTTTGACCTTTCTTTTGAAACCATTCAGGCCATTATTTCAAATCAAGCTGTTTTTTCTTATTCGAAAAACAACAACTCAAAGTACAATACTTTTATTCAGGAAGGAAAATATGTTTTGCAAACGGCCAACAACGCACAAAATGTAAAAACCGGAGGATTAAAAAGTTTTATTTCCGGGCGCGGACTGCAGGCTTCCAATTTTGACGAAACCTTTGAAAACAATATTGTTCGTACCATGTATTTCAATCCCCGGAGTTTTGTTCTTGAAAAACTGATTTTTGATGATCCGCAGAATGAGTGGAATCTGGAAGTGAATTTCAGTGATTTTGAACGCGTTGAAAAAAAGGATTACCCGGGTTCCATCGACTTGAAGATGGTATCGCCCGACGAAACTACAGAACTGAAAATTAAACTGAACGGTTTTTCAACTGAAAACATAGATTCGATTGATATAAATATTCCCGACAGTTATCAACGAATCAGGGCACGTTAACAGGTACAAAATAATAATCCGGAAATCCATCAGGATATGAGGACACTGGCACTTGCGGGCATACTTTTAATCTTTCAGGTTTCTGCACTGGCGCAGTCCCTTTCCGATTTGCAGCAACAAAAAGAAAATGCTGCAAAAGAAATTGAAATGACTTCACGGCTGTTAAATCAGGTACAGCAAAAAGAAAAGGCATCGCTTAATGGCCTGCAACTATTAAATAACAACATCAACCAGCGCAATACAATTATTTCGAATCTGACCTCCGAAATCAAATTATATCAGGAATTTATTCAGAACAATAACCTGGTTGTTGAAATGCTTACAGAAGATCTTGAAAAAATGAAAGCCGAGTATGCACAGCTAATCAGGCTGGCTTATTTGAGCAGAAATGCAGGCAACCAACTGTTATTTCTACTTTCTGCTGACAATTTCAACCAGGCATACAGACGGCTGCTTTACATGAGAAGATATACTCAATTCAGGAATAACCAGGCTGCTATTATGAAAACTTTACAGCAGTTGCTGAATGAAAAGGCCGAAAACCTTGAAAACCTGAAAGCAACCCGCCAACAATTACTTGCCGAAACACAAAATGAAAGGCAAAAACTTGCCAGAGAAAAAAATCAGCAAAGCCGTGAAATTCAGAAGTTAAAAAACCAGCAACAGGACTTACGACAAAAACTGCAGCAACAGCGTAGTATTGAGCAACAACTTGAGCGGGAAATCCAACGAATGATTGAGGAGGAAGCCCGTAAAAACCGCGAGGCCGGAGAACCTGCTTATGCGCTTACTCCCGAACAATTGCTGGTGGGCGAAAATTTTGAACAGAACAAACAGCGGTTGCCATGGCCGGTTGAACGTGGTGTGATTACCGAACGGTTTGGCATACACCGCCATCCGGTTTTGGAAAATGTACAGATTAGAAACAATGGAATCAATATTTCCACCGAACCTGGCTCAAAAGTACGTGCGGTTTTTAATGGCGAAGTATCGCGGGTTTTTGGTATTTCCGGTGGAAATTCAGCCGTAATTATCAGGCACGGAAACTTTCTTACCGTTTATTCCAATTTGCTTGAAGTAACAGTAAAAAAAGGCGAAAAAGTTACTGTACGGCAAAACATTGGCACGGTTTACACCGATTTCGAAGACGGAAACAAATCAGTTTTAAAATTTCAAATTTGGAAAGAGAATCAGAAACTCAATCCCGAAGAGTGGATAGGAAGGTAGAATAAAAAAGTATAAACTTAGTTACCAAATAGGGTAACTTTTCTTATATTTGTAATCCATGAGAATTATAAAAGAAAAAACACTCAGGGAATATTGCAGGTTGAGTAAATACAGGTCCGCCACCGGACCATTAAGTGCCTGGATTTATGAAGTACAATATTCAAACTGGAATAATGTGAATGAATTAAAAGCAAAGTACAGAAACGCTAGTATCATTAATTCAAAAAGAGTGGTCTTCAATATAAAAGGCAATGATTTCCGGTTAGTTGTTGATGTTGAATACAAATTGAAAATAGTTTTTATTGTGTGGTTTGGCACCCACATAGAATACGATAAAATAGATGTAAATACAGTAAGTTATGAAGATTAAAGTATTGAAAACAGAAAAGGAGTATAACGAGGCATGCAAACGGGTTTATTCTATTATAAACAGTAAATCTGAACTTATTGAACCGGAAAGTTCTGAAGGGCAGGAACTTGAGCTTCTTTCATTATTAATCGAAAAATATGAACAGGAACATTACAAAATGGATGTTCCTACTCCCATCGAGGCTATTCGTTTCAGGATGGAACAAATGAACCTGAAGCAAATTGATATTGCTCCATTGTTGGGAGGTGAAACGAGAGTTTCTGAAGTATTAAACGGGAAAAGGGCATTAACCCTGAAAATGATTACTTTATTGAACAAATATCTTGGAATCCCTTTGGAATCCTTGATTGTTGGAAATAAAGACATTCAACTTGAGGAGAAAAAAAGGCAAAAACTTTTGAGAGTTTCATCCATTAAAGATTATCTGACAAGCAGGGCAGCAATAGTTTAAAGGCATTTACTTCGAAACAACATAATATGCAGCCGTAGTAAAAAAGTTGCGAACCCACGGAATAGCGGAAATTAAACCGGCCTGCTTCCGGGGCTTTAAACCGAATTTGGTTTCGTAATTTGGGTTGATAAAAAAGAAGGTACGCTTTTCAATGGTGTAATTTTCTCTTTTCAGAGTTCGTTCAAAACGGTCAATTGAAATTCCGGTTTCTTTTATCTCAATTAAACCTTCCACCCGTGCTTTATTCTTTTCGAAAGTTTTCAATATCAGTTTATAAACAGGTGTGGGCAGCAAATGAAAATAAGGCAGTTTTGACAAAACTTTGCTGGTGCAAATTTGCTGGTGGCCGCCAAACGGATTTTGCCATGGTGGAAATCCCAGGAAAAACTTTCCATCCGGTTTCAGGAATTTTTTCACGTAACCCATAAACTTTTCCTGGTTGGGAATGTGTTCAATCACATCGCGCATCATCACCAAATCAAAAGTTTTGCCTTTTAAATCAGCTTTGTAAATGTCTTCGCAAATCAGTTCCAGATTTTCTTTTTTCGGATGGTCAGCAAAAAATTCCCTGGCCAGTTCAATTCTTCCGCACGAAATGTCAACTCCGGTAACTTTGCAGTCCAAATCAAGAAATGGTTTCAGATTTCCGGCTTCGGCACAACCAATTTCAAGAACTTCAGTTTCCGGCCCTATTTTTAATAAATTTTCCAGGTAAGGAATAACATGCTTTTGAGTGGTACGTGCCTGTTCGCTAAAGTACCTTTTTTTATCCTGGTGGCGTTCCTGCATGGAGTTTAAATATTGGCAACACGTCGCAGTCCGGGTGTATCCAGAAATTTGATTTTTCGGCCCTGCAGCTCTATCAGTTTATCTTGTTTAAATTCAGAAAGCAATCTGATGACCGACTCGGTAGCTGTTCCCACCATGTTGGCAAGTTCTTCGCGTGTGAGCGAAATTTGCAAGGTATTCTGGTTGTCCAGTTCAAAGTTTTCCTTCAGCAGCAATAAAACTTCTGCAAGCCGTTCACGCACGGTTTTCTGGGCAATGTCGGTAATATAATCATTGGCTTCGCGCAGTTCGCGGCAAACAATTTGCAGCATGTGATGAGAAAACTGCCAGTTGTTTTTAATCAGGAAAAGAAGTGTTTGGTAAGGAATGTGGCACAAAACCGCTTCATCAATCACTTTGGCGGTGGTACAGGCCAGCTCCTGGCTCAACAGCGAACGGTAGGCAATTATTTCTCCACGCTTGGCAAACCTGATGATTTGTTCTTTTCCGTCAATTCCAGTTTTAAAAATCTTTACAATTCCGCGGGTAACACAGAAAAAGCCTGTAAGCCTGCTGCCCTCGCGGTAAATTACTGTGCCTTTTTTATAAAGCGAACAGGTTTTTTCATAATTCAAACGGTTAAACTCCTCCTCGTCCAGTTTTTTAAATAACTGAAATCCACTCAAATCGGTTTCTTCTTCGGTTGGCCTTTTTATAATACTTCTCATTTTCGCTGATTGTTAAAGTTATTCGCCTGTTTTCTGCCCGCAGGCAGTGCCTTTCAGTTTGTTAAAGACCCTAAAGATACAATTTCACTTAATATTTGAAAAACTATTTATATAGATAGTTGTATGTTGTATATTTGTTGTCCAAAATAGTTGAATTACAAATAAAAAGAATATCAAAATGAAACATGTTGTAGATTTGGCCTGGACCGATAAAGTTGCTTTTGAAACCGATATGGACGGGCACAAGGTTGTAATTGATGCCACAAAAGAGTCGGGTGGAAGCGATTTGGGTCCCCGGCCAAAAAAATTAATGCTGACCGCCCTGGCAGGATGTACCGGAGTGGATGTAATAATGATTTTGAAAAAGATGAAAGTAGAACCAGAGGCATTTAATGTAATTGTGGAGGCCGATGTAACCGACGAGCACCCGAAACATTATAATAAAATGAAGGTGATTTACCAGTTTAAAGGAAAAGATTTACCTAAAGACAAGCTGGAAAAAGCCGTGAAACTTTCCGAGGAAAAATACTGCGGGGTAACTGCCGTTTACAAAAAAGCCATGGAAATAGAAAGTGAAATCAGGATAGTGGAATAAATTGAAATTCTTCTGGTTTGAGTAAAAGCAACGGTTTCTGTTGCTTTTTTTTGTGCTTTGAACAAATTAAAGACTTTTTTGTCTTTTATAATTGAATTTAAAAATCAGAAATTGAAACAAAATTTGAAAACAATGAAAACAATTGGAAAATTAACAGGAATGATTGCATTGGTTGCAGTGTTTGCTATGCAGGTACTTGCGACCGATTACAAGCTGGATAAATCGAACAGCACAGTGAAATGGAGCGGGAAAAAAGTAACCGGAGAACATTACGGAACCATTGATTTAAAAAGTGGTAATATGGAAGTGGACGGCAACAAAATTAAGTCGGGAACATTTGAGATGGACATGACTGCTATTGTTAATGAAGACCTTTCAAATGAATCGATGAATAAAAAGCTCGTTGGCCACCTAAAATCTGACGATTTCTTTTCGGTTGACAAACACCCGGTATCAACTTTGGTTATTAAAGAAGTAAAACATAAATCGGGGACCACTCATTCTTTTGCCGGCAGTTTAATTATTAAAGGAATTAACAATCCGGTAAATTTTGACGCAGAGGTGGTTATTGATGGTGATAATCTTAGAGCCAAAGGAAAAATGGATGTTGATCGTACATTATACGATATTAAATTCAGGTCTGGCAAATTTTTTTCCGACCTGGGTGATAATCTGATTTACGACACGTTTACTCTCGATTTCGATGTGGTTGCAACGGAGTCGGAAGGTACAGCACTGTTGGAAATGAAGTAATTTATTAAACAGAAGAACACGAAAATACCCTGGAGAAATCCGGGGTTTTTTCTTTAAAATAAATTGATTATGGAAACAATAATACACAAATCCTCAGAACGGGGGCATGTAGATCATGGCTGGCTGAAAGCTACACACTCATTTAGTTTTGGCAATTACCATAACCAGGATAAAATTCATTTTGGGAAACTAAGGGTGCTGAATGACGATATTGTTGCTCCATCCCGGGGTTTCGGAATGCACCCGCACCAGGACATGGAAATTATTACCATTCCGCTTTCGGGTGCATTAAAACATGCCGATAATATGGGAAATGAAGCGGTAATAACTACAGGAGAAGTGCAGGTTATGTCTGCCGGAACAGGGGTTTTGCATTCAGAGCACAATGCCTCTGATACCGAACCGGTAAATCTTTTCCAGATTTGGATATTTACCGACCAGAATGGTCACAAACCCCGGTATGGTCAAAAATTCTTTTCGCCTGAAGGACGCCAAGGAAAATGGCAGTTGCTTGTTTCCTCAGACGGTCGGGAAGATTCGCTTCGTATTCACCAGAATGCCTTCATTTCAACAATTAACTCCGATGAACTTGCTGAAACTTTGTATCAGCTTAAATCGCCAGGAAATGGAGTTTATTTTATGGTTACTGAAGGTTCAGTGATAATTGAAGAAACAGAACTCGGAAAACGCGATGCTGCCGGATTTTGGTCGTTTAGCGAACCACTTAAAATTCAGTTTAAAAAACTTTCAAGCTTAATCGCTATTGAAGTGCCCATGCATTAAATCAATTTTTCAAAAACCCGGTTTCATTTTTTTCGTAGTAGTTTTTGTACTTTAGTTTTTAATTCAAATCCTGAAATTATGATGAAATCGGTAAACCCTGCCACCGGGGAAGTTATTCAAACGTTTGAAACGCATTCTGAAAAGGGGGTGGAGAAAATTATCAATTCGGTTGATAAATGCTGGCAGCAGTGGAAAAAAACCTCTTTCTTTCAGCGAAGTCAGATAATGCAAAACCTGGCAACTTTGCTTAAAAGTAACAAAGAAGAACTTGCCCGTTTGATGGCCATGGAAATGGGAAAAGTGTTGCACGAAGGAATAGCTGAAATTGAAAAGTGTGCATGGGTTTGCGATTATTATGCAGCAAATGCCGAAAATTTTCTGGAAAATGAAGCCATTGAAACCGATTTTTCCAGGTCGTATGTCAGTTACCAACCTCAGGGCACCGTGCTGGCAGTAATGCCCTGGAATTTTCCTTTCTGGCAGGTATTCCGGTTTGCAGCGCCCACCATAATGGCCGGAAATACTGCGGTTTTGAAACATGCCAGTAATGTTCCCGGTTGTGCCATGGCCATAGAAGATCTTTTTCGCGAAGCCGGTTTTCCCGAAAACGCTTTCCGTACCCTGCTTATTAAAAGTGATCTGGTGGAAGGGGTTATTAAACACCGGGCCGTGAAAGGAGTCAGCCTTACCGGAAGCACACCTGCCGGTAAAAGTGTGGCGTCTGTTGCCGGAAGTGTTTTAAAAAAATGCGTGCTTGAGTTGGGAGGAAGTGATCCGTATCTTATTCTGGATGACGCTGATTTGGTTTCTGCGGCCAAAACCTGTGCAACAGGAAGGCTTTTGAATGCCGGACAAAGTTGTATTGGAGCCAAACGCTTTATTGTGGTTGATAAAGTTTATTCCGAATTCCTGGAATATTTTACTTATGAAATGAATAAAGCAACCTTTGGCGACCCATGCGAACCCGAAACAACCATGGGGCCATTGGCACGTACCGATTTACGCAACGAACTGCACAAACAGGTTTCCCTTTCAGTAAAAAAAGGCGCTGAGGTGGTTATTGGTGGGGGAATTCCCGACCGTAAAGGTGCATACTACCCTCCTACTGTTCTGGATAATGTAAAACCCGGAATGCCTGCTTATGATGAGGAATTGTTTGGTCCCGTTGCCTCTGTTATCCGGGTAAAAGATGAAAATGAAGCTGTGAAAATTGCCAACGATTCAATATTTGGACTTGGTGCGGCTGTATTTTCGAAAAACATCAAAAAAGCTGAAAAAATTGCCGAAACCCAGTTGCAGGCAGGATGCTGTTTTGTCAACGATTTTGTGAAATCGGATCCCCGCCTGCCTTTTGGCGGAATTAAGGAAAGCGGTTTTGGCCGGGAACTCTCTTCGCATGGCATCAAGGAATTCATGAATGTAAAAACGGTAGTCGTAAAATAATTTGGGTGGCGCGGTTTCCGAACCGCGCATTTTATCCTTCTCGCAAAGCGATCACTTTGTGACGAACCGTGCATTTTACAATTTACTTCATGGTGAATATTGTCGATCCACTTTCTGGTAAACCGCATATTTATTCCTCAAATTTTTTAGTTTTACCTCATTGTTTAATCAATCAATCATTACCTGATATGAGAAACCTGTTTTATATCCTCTTTTTTTTCTCTGTTATTCTGAATTCTTGCAAACAGAACGATTCGTTAACCGAGCGAGAAATCAACTTCAATTCCGGCTGGAAATTTATCCGGGCTGATATTCCCGGAGCTGAAAAACCTGATTTTGATGATTCTGCGTGGCGAACACTTGTTTTGCCTCACGATTACAGCATTGAAGATCTGCCTGAAAAAGAAGGTGTAAAACAAATCGGGCCTTTCTCAGAAGAAAGTGAAGGAGGAATTTCCACAGGGCATGTGGTGGGCGGAACAGCCTGGTACCGTAAACATTTTACGCTGAATAACACCGATGAAGGCAAAATCGTTAAAATCCTTTTCGACGGTGTTTACATGAATACCGATGTGTGGATAAACGGGCATCATCTGGGAAATCATCCCTATGGTTACACCGCGTTTTCGTTCGATTTAACTGATCATTTGCTTCCTGTCGGAGAGGAAAACGTACTTGCGGTTCAGGTGAAAAACGAAGGCCAGAACTCCCGCTGGTATAGCGGTTCGGGCATTTACCGCAATGTAACGCTCTTAAAAACCAATCCGGTGCATGTGGATTTGTGGGGAATTTTTGTGCGCACAAAAGCCGTTTCAACTGAAAATGCTACAGTGGCGGTTGATGTCAGGCTGATGAATGAATCCGCAGAAGATAAAAGGGTAACACTAAAAATGGAATTTCGCGATTCGGACGGGAAATATGTCACTCATTTTGAAGATGAAAAAGAACTGGCTGCCGGACAGAAAACGACGTTTAAACAGGAATTCGGGCTGCCGGATTACCGGTTGTGGTCGCTGGATAATCCTGAATTATATACACTTGTTGTACAGTTGGTTGACGGGAAAAAAATTATTGATGAGGTTATGGAAACCTTTGGAATCCGCACCATCGAATTTTCGGCTGAAAAAGGATTTTTGCTGAATGGCGAAAACGTACTGCTCAAAGGCGGTTGCCTGCATCACGACAACGGTCCGCTGGGGTCTGCTGCATTTGATTACGCTGAATTCCGCCGCGTGAAAATCATGAAGGAAAACGGGTTCAATGCCATTCGTTCTGCCCATAATCCCCCATCGAAAGCATTTCTCGATGCCTGCGATCAACTGGGTGTGCTGATTATGGACGAGGCATTCGATATGTGGCAGGTTCCCAAAAAACAGGAGGATTACCATTTGTATTTCGATGAGTGGTGGGAAAAAGATTTGGAGTCGATGGTGCTGCGTGCCCGGAATCATCCGTCGGTGATTATCTGGAGTGTGGGCAACGAAATAAAGGAACGTGCCGATTCTTCGGGGCTTGAAATATTTAGGAAGCTAAGGGCAAAAGTGTTGGAGATGGACGACACCCGGCCTGTAACCCAGGCTATTTGCGGTTTCTGGGAAACGCCGGGCAGATCGTGGGAAGATTCTGAACCGGCATTTGCCCAAATGGATGTGCATGGGTACAACTATCAGTGGCAGCAATATGAATCCGACCATGAAAAATTCCCGGAGCGGATTATCATCGGCACCGAGTCGTTTCCCATGGAAGCCTTCGAAAATTGGCAAATGGTGGAAAAACATCCGTATGTTATCGGTGATTTCGTATGGACCGGTATGGACTATTTCGGCGAATCGGGCATTGGAAGCAGCAAGCTCGATAACGAGGATATTCCCTTTCTTCCGCCCTGGCCCTGGTTCAACGCCCATTGTGGCGACATCAGCGTGCTGGGTTACAAAAAACCGCAGATGTATTTCCGCGATGTGGTTTGGCGCAATAGTGAGCTCGAAATGCTGGTCCATGCGCCCATTCCCGAAGGCCGGGAAGAAATTATCAGCAACTGGGGCTGGCCCAACGAAATGAAAAGCTGGACCTGGGAAGGCCACGAAGGTAAACCGCTGCAAGTTTCCGTTTACACACGCTGCGACGAGGTAAGGCTGGAAATGGACGGCGAGGTCATCGGTACAAAACCGGTTTCGGAGGAAACCAAACTCACTGCCCGTTTTGATGTAACTTACCAGCCCGGCGAACTCGTTGCAGTGGGTTTGAAAAACGGACAGGAAACAGTGCGGCAGGTACTGAAAACTGCCGGCAAACCAGCCCGGCTGAAAATTACTGCCGAACGCGAAACCGTTTCTGCTTCCTATAACGATTTGGCTTATTTTAACGTGGAAGTACTCGACGAAAACGGCCTGCTGGTTCCCCATGCCGAGATTTCTGTGGAGTTTGCCATAGATGGTATTGGAACCTTGCAGGCAGTGGGCAACGGCAATCCAACCGGTATGAAAAGTTTTCAGCAACCGCAGGTTTTAACCTACCGGGGAAAATGCCAGGTCATTGTCCGTTCATCAGATCAGCCCGGCGAAATTTCGGTTACAGCCCGTTCCGAAGGGTTGGAACCCGGAACCGCAAGAGTGGATGTTTATAATTGAGCTGTATTTACTTGAGCAGGTGACTATTGATCTTCCTGGTGAGCTGGTGACTTTCCGTCACCTGCTCACTATTACTTTATTCTTTAACATTTTCATTACCTTTTTGATTCTGACTTGGGATCCCTGCTCAATTTCTGAGATTTTACCTGCAATCCTCCAACTGGCGGATCAGCTCGTGTATAGTAGTTTCGGAAACGACTATTGAGCAGGTGGACTTGGAGCCACCAGCTCCAAACGCCTTCGGTTCACCAGCTCAATCACGAGATTTTCACCCCCAATTCAGCGGCTTTCTCCCTGTTTATAAGCTTACCGTCTCTTAATCCCACATAATCACGGTACGAAGAAAACTCCCATTCAGCCGGTGTTTTTACCAGGCCACTTTTTACCGGATTTTGATGAATGTAATCAAAGCAAACCTGCGGATATTCCTTCTCCGGGTCAATAATATTGATGACGGTTCCGTACCTGGTCTCAAACCAGGCTGGAGTAATTCCGTCAATTTCGGTCAGGCAAATGGCTTTGGTTCTGTGCTGAAAAAGACTTCCCGTGAATTTGTTTTGATTCTGAATAGCCCGCGTGTAAGACCGCAGCATAATTGAAATGGAATCATTCAGCATCCGCTTCTTCGTGAGCTGGTGACTTTTGATTTTCCGGGTGAGCTGGTGACTCTCCGTCACCTGCTCATTATTACTTACCTCCACCGCCTTCACATAAACCATCAGATGAAAATGGTTTGGCATCAGACACCAGGCCAGAATATCTGCATGGGGGAGAATATGTTTTCTGATTTTTTTCAGGAAAAACAGGTAATTTTCCCCGGAAAAGAAAATGGGTTGTGAATTATTTCCCCTGTTGTAAACATGGTAGATGTGATCTGTGGCAAATTGCATGTCGATTGTTTTAGTTCTGTTTTTGACTTATAAATACGGAATTTTATTTTCTTCCGGGCTTTTAACATGATTCTTTTTAGTTGATTGGGCTGATTGAGCTGGTGACTTTGGGTCACCTGCTCAATACCGCGTTAGTTGAAAACACTATTGAGCAGGTGGACATAGAGCCACCAGCTCAACTTCGGGGCGTTCACCTGCTGACTTGGGCTCAGCTGGTGAATAACTTTATGTGTATTTTTGTTTTTCAGGAATTACCCCTCTTACTCCGCCTTCCGGATTTTTAACATCGCTTTTGTAACGCGGAATTAAATGAATATGCACATGCGGAATTGTTTGACCGGCTGGTTCATTTACGTTTATTCCAATGTTGAATCCGTCTGGATTAAATTTTTCGGAGATGATTTCTTTTGTTTTATTTAAAATGAACCAACAAGCCGATTGTTCTTTAAATGTAAGAGCAAAATAATCGGCACAATGCCTTTTGGGAATAATTAAAGCATGTCCTGTATTTACCGGAAATTTATCGTAAATCGCATAAGTAGTGGCCGATTCAAGAATCAATTCTCTTTCCGGCTCGGGATTACAAAAGGGGCAATCTGTATTTTTTTGTTTTATCTGGTTGAAATGCCGGTATTCATAAATTTCAACATTTTCATTTTTGAAAATGGATTTATATCCCAGTTTCACAATGCATTGATAGGTTGGTTTTTGATGAATTTTGTGTGTCCTGAATCCTTCGTATTTAATATCTCTTCTTACTGCAAAGTAAGCTTTTCCTGTGGGTTTCAACAATCGTGAAATTTCAATTAAAACATTGGATTGTTCTTCCGGAAGTAAAACATTTAAAACATAAAAACACAAAATTGTATCAAATTTTCCAGTTGGAAATTCCGGGAAATAATGATTATCGTAGCCTGTTATTTCAATTCCTTTCGATTTTAAAACCTCCACATCTTTTCCAAAGCCACAGCCAAAATCAAGCGTTTTGCCCTGAATCAGGTTTTTATTCAACAAAATTCTGGCAGGATAAGAAAGCTTGTCTCGTTCTTTGGCTGTTAAGTGATTATATGGATTTTCGCGTTTCATTCCAAAAATTCAAAACCGTTATTTGATGCAATGGTAACCAAAGGCTGAAATACTTCTTTAAATCGTGTTTCTGTAAAACTATTTTCAATATCAGGTAAAACAGTCAAGTAATCCAAAAGAAACTTGCTTTTGGGAGATTCTTTCTTTACAATTTTTACAGCTGTTTTTTGAAGTGAAAAAAACGGTGTGAAATAGGTTTCCAATGGAGGTAATCTGTTCTTTTTAGAACTATTAAAGGAGGGATCGGCAGGAATCAAATTCCAAATTAAATCGTGTGAAACAAAACTGTGCGGGATAAAATGTTCCATCGCATAACTTCCAACGTTCAGTTCTTTACCTGTATAAATACATTTTATGAACCCCATTTCCTGCAATGCAATATCCCAGAAAAATTTCTTTTGGTTTTCCAGATTTCCTCTGGATGGGGGTTTAATCAATTTGTTGGGAATGTCAGGAACACTGGAATTTCTTACCTGTAAAAACAAAGATAAATTCCAGTAGCAGAAATCTTTAAGAATCTTTGAATTTGCCGTTAAATAGTTTATCCATTCCGGATTTATTTTAATAATGTCATCATGTAATGCATAAAGGCACTGATTGTCGAAAGACTTTGAAGCGGCAAAAACATAATTTTCACTTTTTTTTACAAACCAGGGACTTAAAAAACGATGAGGTACATTTTTATTGAAATGCCAAAGCAGTTTTCCGGTGTCGTAATTTTTTGAAGCTGTTAAATGGCTGAAGACCTTTTGCTGTTTTTCATCAATTGGAATATTTTCAATATCCTTTATTTTCTTTACAGTATTTTGAATTAAATCGAGCTTACCAAATGAAACATTGAAATAGTTTACAGTGTACCATGAATTTGAGATCATTCGTGCAAACAAATTTCGTTTAGGAATGAGGTGATTGCCGGTTTCAATTTCCTGCAAAATGGAAATTAGCCAATAAAATTTGTATGTGGCAGTTGTGTTGTTAAAGCACGCAGCCAAATGATTAACGGGCAAATGTTTTGAATTGGGTAATCGCATTTCACTCATTACAAAGAGTATATTTTCCCGTAAAGATAAAAAATCAAAAAGTTATTGAAAGATTAAGCGAATTGAAGTTGTTTTTTTTTTTTATTGAGCAGGTGGACTTTAAGCCACCTGCTCAACTTCCTTCGGTTCACCTGCTGACTTGGGCTCAGCTGGTGAATGATTGTTATGAGTAGTGTTACTGCAAGAAAACCACGATTGAGCAGGTGATCCGCCAACTGGCGGACACCAGATCAACTTTCTTCGGTTCACCTGCTGACTTGGGATCAGCTGGTGAATATCCGTCACAAATTAATTCTGAATATTTTTTACAGCCGTTTCTATGCGCTCAATGGTTTCTTCTTTTCCCAGGATTTCGCAAATTTTGAACAAATCGGGTCCCATGTTTCCACCTACCAAACTTAAACGGAGCGGATTCATAATGGCTCCAAAACCCCAGTTTTTTTCGTTCATAAATGCAGAAAATACTTTTTTTATTTCTTCTGCCTTCCAGGTGTCAACAGACTTAAACTCTGCTGTTATGGCGGTAAGTTGTTCCGGTGTGTCTTCCTTCCAGCGTTTTTTTACGGTTTTTTCGTCGTAAGAAGTTGGCGCTTCAAAAAAGTAGCTTCCCTGTTCCCACAGGTCTGAAAGGAATTCGCAGCGTTCCTTGATTTCAGCTACCACGGAATAAATTTTTTCATCTGAAGCAGAAATTCCTTTTTCTTTTAAAACGGGATTGAACAGTTGGGTCAACTCTTCCTCTGTTTTTTGCTGGAAATAATGCCGGTTGAACCATTTGGCTTTTTCGGGGTCGAACCGCGAACCTGATTTTACCACACGTTCCAGGCTGAAAAGTTCAGTCAGTTCGTCCAGTGAAAAGAATTCCTGTTCTGTACCCGGATTCCAGCCCAGCAGGGCCAGCAAATTGATAAAAGCTTCCGGAAAATAACCATCTTCGCGGTAGCCGCGGAAAACTTCGCCGGTGGCGGGGTCTTTCCATTCCAGCGGAAAAACCGGGAAACCCATTTTATCGCCATCGCGTTTACTCAGTTTTCCTTTTCCCTGCGGTTTCAGAATGAGTGGCAGGTGGGCAAACTTTGGTTTGGTGTCTTCCCATCCCAGGGCGCGGTAAAGCAGCACGTGCAGCGGCATAGACGACAACCACTCTTCGCCGCGGATTACATGGGTAATCTCCATCAGGTGGTCGTCCACCACGTTGGCCAGGTGGTAGGTGGGCATGCCGTCAGATTTAAACAGCACTTTATCGTCGAGGCTTTTTGTGGTATTAAACGTTACGTTTCCGCGGATGATGTCGTTTTCGGTAACATTTTCGTCTTCAGGCATTTTAAACCGGATAACGTATGCTTCACCGACAGTCATTTTTTGCTGTACTTCCGCTTCGGAAAGGTTCAGCGAGTTGTTCAGCTTTTCGCGTGTGCCAATTCCGTAAGAAAAGGTTTCTTTTTTGGATTCGGCGTCAGTTCTGAGTTTTTCAATCTCCTCCGGCGTGTCGAAAGCGAAATAGGCCCAACCCGATTTCACCAGTTGGTCGGCATATTTTTCATACAACTCTTTGCGCTCGCTTTGCCGGTACGGGCCAAAATTACCTCCCATTCCTGGACCTTCGTCGGGATGCAGGCCGCACCATTTCAGGCTTTCCACAATGTATTCCTCTGCTCCGGGCACAAACCGGTTCTGATCGGTGTCTTCGATGCGAAGGATAAAATCGCCACCCTGTTTTTTGGCAAAAAGGTAGTTAAAAAGTGCGGTGCGCACGCCACCCATGTGAAGCGGCCCTGTTGGACTTGGGGCAAATCGTACCCGTATTTTTTGGTTGCTCATTGTTCTTTTTTTTATGATTCTTTGCAAAGATAGGGGAAATAAAAAATACACTTCTTTTACTTGAAATTAGTTTTTGGGAGGAGATGGAATATCCAATTGTTTACAAATTAATTCGCATATATAATCGTCTAAATCCGGGTGCCGTGGAATTACGGTTCTTTTACCATTGGCCGTGTTTTGGTATTTATCGTGCTTTTTCCCATGCTTAATAAAACCACAGTTGTGTTGATTCAGGTATTTGATGAATTTTCTGCGTTTCATGGATTAAACAAAATTCAACTCTTCTTCTGCAATCATATCACCCATAGGATTATACTGTTCACGTATATCTTCAAAATAAAGCTCCAGCGCATCTAAAATATTTTCTTTTAGCTCTTTCATGTCTTTTCCCTGGGTAAATACTTCCGGGATTTCTTTCAACTGTCCTACTAAATACCCGCTTTTCCCTTGTTTTATAACCATCGTAAGTCTCATAATCACAAGCTTTTTTACAAAAATAATCATTTCTATTCTGAATTTCCTTGCCTTCAATGAAAAAACACAACCTCTTTCCAAAATATTATACCTTTGTGGTCTGAAATTTTGGTGAATATGGAGCGAAGAGAGATTGAAATTATGGCGCCGGTGGGTTCGTACGAATCTTTGATGGGGGCCATTCAGGGCGGGGCCGGTTCGGTTTATTTTGGTGTGGAGCACCTGAACATGAGATCGCGCTCGGCCAATAATTTTTCGCTTGACGACCTTAATAAGATAGTGGACGTTGCCACCTCGAACAAGGTAAAGACCTACCTTACCCTGAACGTGGAGATTTTCGACAACGAAACTGACCAGATGCATGCCATAATTGATGCGGCCAAAAAAGCCGGCGTTTCTGCTGTAATTGCCGCTGATATTTCGGTGATTATGTATGCCCGCTCCATTGGCCTTGAGGTCCATATTTCCACACAGGTAAATATAACCAATTTTGAAGCGGTGAAGTTTTATGCGCAGTTTGCCGATGTGGTGGTTTTAGCACGTGAGATGAACCTGGGACGCGTTTGGGAAATCAGCAATCAGATAAAAGAACAACAGATTAAAGGTCCATCGGGAAAGATGGTGAAGCTGGAGATGTTTGTGCACGGAGCACTCTGCATGGCCATTTCAGGAAAATGCTACCTGAGTCTGCATGAAATGAACTCGTCGGCTAACCGTGGAGCCTGTTTGCAAACCTGTCGTCGCGCCTACACAGTTACCGACAAGGAAACAGGTGCCGAACTGGAAATTGACAACGAGTACATCATGTCGCCCAAAGATCTGAAAACCATTCATTTTCTGAATAAAATTCTGGATGCCGGTGTTTCGGTTCTGAAAATTGAAGGCCGCGCCCGTTCACCCGAATACGTAAAAACCACGGTACAGTGTTACCACGAAGCGGTGGAGGCTTATTTGGAGAAAACCTTCACCGAAGAAAAAATAAAAAACTGGGATGAACGGCTGGCATCGGTTTTTAACCGTGGCTTCTGGGACGGTTACTATCTCGGACAACATCTGGGAGAATGGAGTGCCAACTACGGGTCGAGGGCTACCAAACGGAAAATTTACATTGGTAAATGCACAAATTACTTCACCAATATTGGCGTGGCAGAGTTTAAACTGGAAACCCAAAACCTGAAAATCGGTGACGAAATAATTGTTACCGGACCAACAACCGGCGTGGTTCAAACCGTTGTTCAGGAAATCCGGTTCGATATGGAACCCGTTGAAGAAGGTTTGAAAGGACAACACATTTCTGTTCCGGTTGAAATTAAATTGCGGAGATCGGATAAAATATTTAAAGTGGTGGATGCCAGCGAGGTGAAGGAAAGACGGTAATTTTTTTTAGGAATTTACCATTTAAAAATCGCAACA
This sequence comes from Mariniphaga sp., assembly GCF_041687215.1. Taxonomy (NCBI): domain Bacteria; kingdom Pseudomonadati; phylum Bacteroidota; class Bacteroidia; order Marinilabiliales; family Prolixibacteraceae; genus Mariniphaga; species Mariniphaga sp. The sequence continues at coordinate 216,392 of NZ_JAWLCI010000001.1, read as the reverse complement.
GAAAAAATGAGGAGTAAGAATAATGTCAGTTTTTTACCCGCTGGTTTGGAATTTTGGTCAGTAAAGTCATATCTTCATGGCTGAAAAATAACCAATCATTATGAAACGTTTTCTTGCCCTCTTGTTTCTGTTTATTTTAGTTTACGGAGTTGCTTCGGGGCAAATTTTCAGATACCGGTTAAGCGCCAACAGTGGTATGTTTTTGGGGGAAGTTGGTAAACCTGAAGCTACTCCTCCGGTAAAAAATTCACATCCGGGCAGTGAGGAATTTTCAGCAGTTTATAAACCGGGCGTTGAACTGGAAATAATGTCGCCTGTTATCCCGGATTTTGAGTTGGGTTTGCAATTCGGTTATTCAAATTTTGCAGGCCAAACTCCAACTCCGCCATTGTATAATTTCTTTCTGTCGCGTTTTAACCCGCTTCCCGACAATTACAAATATCCTGATGAAGCATTAATTTACGATACCAAAATATTGAATATTCTGGGAACGGCCCGTTTCTATATTTTGCCGTTTAAAAGCAATATGAATATATTTTTTAAACTCATGAGCGGTGTTTCTTTTACAGGCACTGATTTTACTTTTGAGAATCCCGTTTACCGGGTTGAATACGATGTAGGTGTGCTGCATTCGCGGGGCACCAAAAACAGTGATTACCCGAAAAAAGCTGCTTTTACCGGCGGATTGGGGCTTGGCACCACCTACCGTTTGTCGGATAAACTGGATATTTATTTTGATGCCACAACATCGCTTATAAATTCTGATATTGTGAACGGAGTACCCAATTACAATTACATCAGCACGGACGGGCAATCTACAATGGAGCGAACCAATAGTTGGGCAGCAGTAGCCCAGGCCAGCATTGGCCTTACTTATTCCGCCATTCCCGACCGAAGATATAATAAAAGCAATTTTACGCGTTCATCAAGAGTAAACAAAAATCTTTTCAACAGGAAAAAGGGAGGAAAATCCTTTTCAAAACGAAGGAGATAAAAAAAGCAGTGAATGTAATATCCACTGCCTTTTTCCCAAATAAATTTTTACTTTTTACCTGCCTTGAATCAGCTTCAACCAATCAAATCTGTAAGTCCATTTATAAAAACAATTATTCAAGACAATACTAAAATTACGGTGCGCCGGCATCATTGTTTCAATATTGCCGTGGTTTAACAAATTTTAACCGGTGTACATACCATTAAATCAGGTTAGGCTTTCAAAAACTTTCTCAAGGAGTTTTTTAGTTGCCAAAATACCTTCTTTTTCAGGCAATTCGATTCCTTCGTATTCAATTCCAACCCAGCCTTTGAAACCCGAATCCTTTACAATTTTCATCAGGCGGTAAAAATCTGAGCGTGTTTCATTTCCTTCCGAATCAAAAGCATGCGATTTGGCGCTAACTCCTTTGGCATAAGGCATCAACAATTCTGTTCCTCTATAGCGATCGAATTCTTCGCCGGTTTGGTGGTTGATGATGAAGTTTCCAAAATCGGGCAAAGTTCCCACCCGCTTGTGGTCAACCAGTTCCATTACGCCAGCCAGCCATTCGCCGTGGCTCGACCAACCGCCGTGGTTTTCAACAATTACGTTAATTTTTTGGGTGTCTCCATATTCGCATAACATGCGTAATCCGTCGGCTGCCAGTTTTTGCTGTTCTTCAAAACTTCCCTGGCTTCCGGCATTAACCCGTATGGAATGACAGCCCAGAAATTTGGCAGCGTCAACCCATTTTTTGTGGTTTTCAACTGTTTTCAACCGTTCTGCTTTTTCCGGATGGCCAACCATGCCTTCGCCGTCGCACATGATTAAAACATTGGTAACGCCTTCGTTTTTGCATATTTTTTTCAACTCGGCAAGATAAGTCATATCCTTTGCCTTGTCTTTAAAAAACTGGTTCACATACTCAACTCCCTTAATTCCGTTTTCAGCAGCGAAACGAGGGAAGTCGAGGTTTGTCATTTCGTTGGCAAACAGTGTTTTATGCAACGACCATTCGGCAAGAGATATTTGGAATGGTGATTTTTTAGCAGCCCATCCGGCAAATGCAGGGGAAACAAGCATCGTTCCGGCGGTAGCAGCCAGTGTTGCTTTTAAAAAGTTCCTTCTTGATGTATTTTCCATTTTATCGTATTTTAATTTGAATGATGAAATTACAGTTTTATATTTTAAAAAAGATTCTTTTCCGGTATAAATAGTAGCATAAAAGCCATTCGAGCGCCAAAACGGTTAACGAAGTTACCAGCGCCATCAGAAATTCGGGGGCATTGAACCAATTCAGAAAACCTTTGGTAAAAATGCCAACAAATCCGTTAAACCATTGTCCACCAATTGTATTTGAGAACAGGTAAATAAAAATTGGATTCATTCCAACAATCACAAACGGAAATATCCAGCGGTTAATTTTTTTGATGTCGATGAACCAGTAACTGAGCGCCAGTACCAAAAGCGACCAACCACCCGAAGCCAGTACGAATGATGAGGTGGAAATGCGTTTAATGATTGGTGTAACTGAAGTCCAGTGCAGCAGGTAACCAGCCGCAAGGATTATAAAACCACCAATTAAAAGCTTTTTAAGTTTTTCAGCCGCCGGTTTTTCAGAAAGCAGCAACTGGCCGGCTACAACTCCCCAGATGGTGTGGGCAGCAGTTGGAATAAAATTAATGGCAACCCAACCACCGCCGGGATTGATTTTTCCCATTAAAACCATGTCCATCCATGAACCAAAATTGTGGTCTTTCACAAACGGTTGATTGTATCCTTCCAAAGGAAAAGTGCGGTATAATATTTCGGTCAGCAATAAAAGTCCGAAAGAAACGATAATTTGCACCGAAGGTTTGTAGCGCATTAAAAAGTATGCAATAAAAATAGTAACTGAAAGCTGCGAAAGCACGTTCCACAATTCCCAAACCAACTCGCGACGGTATCCGCAGTGCAAACCAACTCCAAATGCCAGCAGCAAAATGCACCGCTGAACAATGTGCCTTGTAATTTTTTGTCTGGTATCTCCTTTTTTCCGTCTTTTTGCATAAGAAAACGGCATGGCCACTCCAACAATGAACATGAAGAATGGCTGCACCAAATCCCAGAAACGTAATCCGGCCCAGGGATGGTGATGAAACTGCTGAAAAAAGGATTCCAGAAAAGTTCCGGCAATGGGTTCTTTAACTAAAACACTCCATAGGGCGGTTCCTTCTGCTACCAGAAGGAACATGGTAATTCCCCGAAAAAAGTCGAGCGACAACAAACGGGTTCCGGTGGGATCAAGTCCTTTTTGATTTACCTGGTTCATGAATGAAATTGATTTCGTTTATCGGAAAATTCATTTGTGGAAAAGTGAAAAAAAAATGCAAAAGATTTTTATACGTATTTAAACCGCTTGATATTCTTTTTCGGTGTTTTTTCAAACTCTTCGCTCACCATTTCAAACGCACTTATTTGTTCATAACGCGGAAGTTCTGCGTTCAGTTTTTTACGGTTTTCTTCCATGGCGGCTGGTAGTTCTTCCATCGAAATGTTTTCGGCTTCCATGGCCTCAAAATCGGGATATACTTTCGCAATCAGTTTCCCCTGATGTTCGGTAACTACGCATTCGGCCACGTAAGGCAGGTTGCAAATTTTGGCTTCAATTTCTTCAGGATAAATGTTTTGGCCCGAAGGACCCAGAATCATATTTTTGGAACGGCCCCGAATAAAAATAAAGTTGTTTTTATCTATCACGCCCAAATCGCCGGTTTTAAGCCAGCCATCTTCCGTGAAAGCTTCTTTGGTGGCTTGTTCATTTTTAAAGTATCCGGTCATTACATTTTCACCTTTAACCTGAATTTCGCCTACCATGTTGTACGGATCTTCTGAATCAATGCGAACTTCCATGCGGTCAACCAACCGGCCTGCCGAACCAGTCATGGTTTTGTCCCAGGCTTCATAACTGATAAGTGGCCCGCACTCGGTCATTCCATACCCAATGGTAAATCTGAAATTAATGCGCCGGAAGAATTTTTCCACGTCGGCACTCAGCGGTGCGCCGCCAATAACAATTTCGAAAAACCTTCCACCAAAAGTTCCTTCCAGTTTTTCTTTTATTTTTTTAAGCAGAATATTTTGAATACCAGGTGTTTTCAGCAGAAGTCGCATGATTGGTTTTTCGATGGTTGGCAGAATCCGTTTTTTATAAATCTTTTCAATAATGAGTGGAACCGACAAAATGAGATGAGGTTTCACCTCGCCAAAAACCTTGGTAATAATAGCGGGTGAGGGCATTCGGCTTAAAAATGTAATGTGGCAACCGAGTGTTACCGGGAATAAAAATTCGAACAAAAGGCCGTAAACATGTGCCATGGGTAAAAATGATACGATTTTATGACCCGGTTGTAACGGCATGTGTTCCCGGGCATAAACAATATTTGAAACCAGGCTTCTTTCGGGTATCATCACACCTTTTGTAAAACCTGATGTACCAGAAGTATATGAAATAATGCAGGTATCTTCGGGTTTCCAGACCTCAAATTTGAAATTTTCTTTTTTCAGTTTATTTTCTTTGTAATACTGAAATGCGTCGGACAGTTTAAATTGAATATTTTTATTTTTGGCTGCATGCAATGAAAAATCTTCCAGAACCAAAACAGCCTGAAGTTTTTCTGCTTTGTCAAAATCAATTTTGCTGAGCAGTGTTTTTGCGCCAATGATAAGTTTTGCCTCTGAATGATTGATGATGTGGTTGGTGTTGCTTTCGTTAAAATCGGGCAAAATAGGAACAATAACTATTCCTGATGACAAGGCAGATAAAAATACGGCGGCCCAGTTGGCTGAATTCCGTCCAAGTACGGCAATCTTATCTCCGCGTTGTAATCCTGACAATTGATAAAACAGGTGAAGCGATTTTATGGTAGCTGCAATATCACTGTACTTGAAATCGCTTCCTTCGTAATCTGTAAATGCAGGGCTATTCCAGTTTTTTTGAAATGCTTCGGTGTAAAGATTTGATAATGTTTGATTTGCCATTGTTTTTGAATTTTATTTGTTCAAATGTAGAAAAAATAGAGACTAAACGCACCAAATTAAAAATGATATTGAATGGATTTGAGAGATAAAAACGAATTCAGTTTTGTATTTTAACATTTTTTAAGTTTGATATTAATACATTGAATTACAAGTTTTTATTTGTTAATAAAATTAAAAAGTTTAATTAAAATTAAAATAGTATAAACATTTTGGCTACTTGTTTTTTATAGTGTTGAAGTTCTTTATTAAAACAATTTAAAAAAACAAAAACATGAAAACAATGAAAACAACAATTATTGCAGTTGCCTTAACAGTTTTGGCAAGTTTCGCTTATGGTTCAGGAAATGTAAAGTTAAATATGAACCAAACAGAGGCTGACAGAGCTTTTGTGGAAATTTCGAATGCTACGTTAACACAATTTGAAATTAAAGTTGAAGATGTGTACGGGGATTTAATTTTCAGGAAAAAAACAATGGAGCCCGCTACGAGTTACAGAAAAAATTATGATTTTTCAGCTTTGGATGACGGAATTTACACCCTTTCTGTAAAATCTGAAAAAGAAACCAATATGACAAAATTTCAAATTGAACGCAATGAGATTAACATTTTGGAAGAACGTAAAGTTGTTGAACCCCATTTTGCTATGGATGGGAACAATTGGAAAATGTCTTACCTGAATTTTCCGATGGAAAAAACCAACATTTATATTTACGATGGCAGCCAGTTGGTTTACACGAAATCTATTGACCCAACTTTTGCCATCCACGAAGGACTTGACCTTTCAAAATTGATTCCGGGTGATTACCAGGTTGTTTTTACAACCCCACAGGATATTTTTGAACATGATGTTACCGTGAATTAACAGGGAAAATTCTATATTTTTTTGAAAAGCCGGGATGTGGTAATTTCCCGGCTTTTTTTCTGCTGTAAAAATCAGTTTTTTAACCACAAAAGTGGCTTTGTAAATGGTATCTTTGCAGCGTGAAAATATGAATTACCGTTTTACATATCAGCAAGACACAACCCGGTTGGAATTACCAGTTGAAAATAAATCAGGAATTCCTGAGGCAGGACAATTGAATATTGAACGAAATGCCCCGCTTCCGCTGGAGCCAACTCCTGAACGAAAAGCAGAAACAAAAAAAGCTGATACGCTGAAACCTCAACCAAAAGCAAACGGGCCAACCACGGCGCAACAACGCTATATTTGGTGGCAGCAGGAAAATAAACTGGTAGTGGGAGATTCACGCTATATAGATCCGCGCACCGAAATTCAATTGGTTTCGCCTTCAAATAATGATAATGTTGGGTTGCAACTACCGGCACACCAGTTAAATCAAAATAACTACGACTGGCTTACTTTTTTGCTGTTGGTGGCCCTGGCAGTATTTGCGTCTGTGCGAACTACCTGGAATAAATACATGTTGCACCTTTTTCAATCGGTAGTGAATAATGCCACCTCTATAAGATTATTTCAGGAAAAAAATACTTCGGATTTACAAGGAGCTTTTCAACTTGACATAGTGTTTTATCTGGTTTTTTCAGTTTTTACTTTCCAGCTTCTGAATTTTTTTCAGGTTGATTTGCCGTTTAAAAACGGCAGGCTTTTTTTATTCAGTATAGGTTTAATTGTTGCCTATTTCCTTATTAAAAAATTAATATACAGGTTTTTTGGCTTTTTAATTGAAAAGGCTGGAGAAACAAAAGAATACCTTTTTAACATGAATAATTTTACACGGGTGGCTGGCATTGTACTCTTTCCGGTGGTTACAGTTATTGCATTTTACCCGTTCAGCAATATTAAAGTGCCGGTATTTTCCGGAATATTTCTGGTAGGAACAATTTATTTTTTACTGATTACAAGAGGATTTACAATTTTATTGAATAAACAATTTTCTATATTTTATCTCTTTTTATACTTTTGTACCCTTGAATTTTTACCCTTGGTTTTACTTTATAAGATTTTGGTGGTATAAGAGATTGGGTATAGTTTAACTTAAAGAAGCAAATTTTGAAAATCAAGAGTATTCTGGTTTCACAACCAAAACCGTCAACGGCAAAATCACCTTATTTTGACCTGGCCGAAAAAAACAATATAAAAATTGATTTCAGGCCGTTTATTCAGGTTGAAGGTATTTCGGCGAAAGAGTTCCGGCAAACGCGAATCCATATCCTGGAGCATTCTGCCGTAATTTTTACCAGCCGTACTGCAATCGATCATTTTTTCAGAATCAGCCAGGACCTCCGGCTTACCATTCCCGACAGCATGAAATATTTTTGTATTTCTGAGGCCACAGCCTATTACCTTCAGAAATATATTGTGTACAGAAAAAGAAAGATTTTTTATGGAAACGGAAATTTTTCTGATTTAATTGCGCAAATGAAAAAGCACAAGGATGAAAAATTCCTGGTACCGCTTTCTGATATTCACAAACAGGAAATTCCGGAATTGCTTGAAAAAGGCGGATTTAAATACACCAAGGCCATTTTGTACCGCACTGTTAGTAGCAATTTGTCTGATTTGCGGGATGTGAATTACGACATTTTAGTGTTTTTCAGTCCTTCGGGAATAAAGTCGTTATTCCAAAATTTCCCCGATTTTCAGCAAAATGAAACACGGATTGCCTGTTTCGGGCCAACCACAGCGCAGGCAGTTCGCGAAGCCGGCTTACGGCTCGACATTGAAGCTCCTACTGCCCAGGCACCTTCAATGACGATGGCTTTGGAACAGTACATCATTCATGCAAACAAAAACAATTAGAAAGAAAATATTTACCTTTGAAAGGCTGTCGGCAAATGAAGCAGGCAGCCTTTTTTATTGACTCATGAATAAAAATTCAGAAAGTAGTAAAGTGTCTGATTTTTCGTTTAAAAAAGCAGAACGTTTGTGCAGCAAAAAGCAAATTGAAAAATTGTTTTCTGAAGGAAATTCATTTTTGTTTTATCCGCTGAAAGTTGTTTACACTGACATTGATTTTGCCGGACCATTTCATGCCAAAGCAGCATTTTCAGTTAGTAAAAAGCGGTTTAAAAAAGCAGTGCGGCGTAATTTAATAAAACGCCGTATGCGCGAAGCTTACCGTTTAAACAAACATGTACTTGCCTTTGAAGAGAATTACACTAAAAAAATTGTTTTTTTTATTTATGTTGGCAAAGAAATTCTCGATTTCAAAACCATTGAAAAGACGATGAAGAGAGCCCTGATTGCTTTGGCAAAAACATCTACTCCGAATCCATAATTTCGGTTTGCATACGAACCGAATCTTCGTGAATTAACTGGAACAAAATTTTCACAAAAGTTTCGTTTAAATCGAGCGCTTTACCAATGTTTACGCGGTTATCCATAAGTTGTGCCCAACGGTTAATTTGTAAAGCCGTAACATTGTTTTCCTTTTTGTACCGGCCAATTTCTTTTACAATTTCCACCCTCGAAGACAACATTTCAAGTAACTCAGAGTCGATGGCGTCAATCCGGCTTCGGAGCATATCCAGGCGAGTTTCAAACTCAGGGTTATTGGCTGTTTGGTGCCTGATTACCAGTTTATCGAGCAGTTTGGCCAAATCAGCCGGGGTAACCTGTTGGGCAGCGTCGCTCAATGCACACGATGGATCGATATGCGATTCCAGCATCAACCCTTCCATGCCCATATCAAAAGCTTTTTGGGAAATTTCAAAAAGTAATTCCCTTTTGCCGGCTATGTGGCTTGGATCGCAAATAATTGGCAGGTTGGGCATAACACGGCGCAGTTCAATAACCGTTTTCCAATTGGGATAATTCCGGTAAATTGTGTCACTGAAAGGAGTGAATCCACGGTGAATGGCGACAATATTTTTTATGCCGGCCCGGTAAATGCGTTCAATGGCACCCACCCAAAGCTGAACATCGGGGTTTACAGGGTTTTTTACCATTACAACGGTGTTGCTTCCTTTTACAACATCAGCAATTTCCTGCACTACAAACGGGCTGGCAGTTGACCGTGCTCCTATCCAAACCACATCAAGACCTGCTTTCAGCGCTTCTTCAGTATGTTGTGCGTTGGCTACTTCGGTACCAACCGGCAACCCGGTTTCTTTTTTTACCATTTGCAGCCATTTTAAACCAATTGAGCCAACCCCTTCAAATGATCCCGGACGTGTGCGTGGTTTCCAAACACCGCCGCGATAAACAAAAACCCGTGGATCTTTGGCCAGTAGTTTTGCTGTTTCAAGCGTTTGCTGTTCAGTTTCAAGGCTGCATGGCCCGGAAATTAGTAGTGGATTGTTAATGTGGGGCAGCCACTCCTTTATCGGATTAATTTCAAAATTTGTACTCATTTCGATTTGGTATAAAGTTTCACAATTTTTTCTTCATTTTTTATGAAATGCGGGTTTTCGCCATCAAGAATGGTTCTTATTTTATTGGCATTTAAAATTAGTTCTTCCAACTTATCAAATTCGTTATTTTTCATGCAGTCGCGAAATTGCTGCAAGTGCTGGATATACACATTCAGAGAGTTAACCACATATTGGTTGTTTTGTTCAAAAATTGGTTTCCACATGGAGCATGAGCTTTTTGCCAACCGAACAGTTGAACGGAATCCACCGCTGGCCAAATCGAAAATAATGTTGCGGTCTTCTTTGGCCTGAACTGCATTAGCCAGGGCAAAGGCTGCGGCATGTGGCAAATGCGAAACAAAAGCTGTGCTGTGGTCTTGATCATCAGACGACATGTAGGCAATATCCATTCCAAGAACCTGGAACATTTTCTCAATCAAAGCCAGGTGTTGCGGACCGGAATCTTCGTGATCACAAATTATGGCAATTTTTCCTCTGAACAAGTCATCGATTGCAGCAGTTGGGCCTGAGTTTTCTGTTCCCGACATGGGATGGGCCGGAATAAACTGTTTTCTTTTCGGGTGGTTTTTAACCAGGTCGGTAATCATTTTTTTGGTTGAGCCCATATCGGTGACTGTTGTGTTGCGGTCAATTCCGTCAAGTACAGCAGGCAGCACTTCAAGTTCTTTATCTACAGGGATGGCGATAATAACCAGATCGGCATTTTTTATTCCTTTTTCAAATGGCTCAACCCGATCAACCAAGCCCAGTTCAAGCGCCTCACTGGCATGAATTTCGCTGGAATCTACACCAGTAAGTTCGGTTGCAAATTTCGAGCTTCGTAAATCTTTCGCCAGCGATCCGCCAATAAGTCCAAGTCCAATTATTGTTACTTTCATTTTTAAAACTTTTCAAAAAAAAAGGCCCCGGAAATTCCGGGACCTTTAGCAAAATATGTTTTTATATAACAATACCCTACTGGTTGATCCCGATTTCAGAACCAAAATAAAAATACCAGTAAAAAGATGTATTGTTAATAATAGATTTCATTTTCTTTCAATTTGGAAGCAAAGATAGATAATATTTTTAATAACGAATTAATTTTTTTGTGAAAACCTGATTCCCGTTTTCCCTGATAACAACCAGATACATGCCGGTATTTGTGTTTTCAATTTCAATTTGGGCAGAAATATTTCCCGATATGTGAGAAAGCAATTTGGAATTTACTTTCTGTCCGTACATGTTATACACTTCAAATTGAAGTTCTTCTACCATTTTGTTTAAATGAACGTCTATTCTGAATGAACCAGTAAACGGATTGGGATAAATCTGAATATTTCCGGGTGACAAAACCGGCAAGGCTGATGAAACCGGAGATTGAATAAGCAGGTTATCGATTGCCCAGCCCCAGCCATTGGCGTAAGGATCTGAAAAAAGCCGGAACCTGAAAAGAATGGTATCGCCGGCTGAAAAGTTGCCATTTTCGAGAATGTTTATTTGCCTGTTTATAAACAAATCAGGACTTCCGGCAGCAGTTGAATTGTTTCCTGTTATGGAATTGTTATAATTTGTTTCCCACGAAGAATTTTCTCTTGCATCGTAACCGTCTGTTACCGGCAACCAGGTTTCGCCATTGTCTTTGCTGCCTTCCACAATTACAAAATCCCAAAACTCGAAATCGCCAAAAACCGTTCCGTTGGTTCCGGGTTCAACCAGCACAATTTCATCAAAACTCATGGTGGCATTTTCAGCCAGAATAACAGGGTATTTCAGGATGGTTTTAAAATTGAATTCCGAATCATCTATTTCAGGACTGGGATAGGGGTGAGGGCTATGCAAAGCACCGTTTTCAAACCCATTTTCTGTAAACACGGCAAAATCTGAAAGAATAAAATCTGAAGTGGACATATCGAAATTATTCTCGTAACCTGCAACGGGATCATACATTTTTTCTACAATAAACGAAAAACTGCCCTTTAAAGGAATTCTACGGGTATTTTGTGCCACAGAAGAGTCTATTGCAACCACGGAATATTCAACTAAATCGCCATCATTTAACTGTTCAGTAAAAAAAGGAAAGATGGAAGAATATAACTTACCCGATTTATATAAAAGACCAAATGATGGTTGCGGCTGACCATTAACGGAATATTCCACGAAAACCGTATCAATTCCCAGATTGTCATCGGCCAAAACATTAATTTCCAAACTTTTACCTGTGAAAAAGTAATACGGGATAGGGTCGTGTTCAATTTTTGGACGAATGATATCTTGTCCGAAATTTATTGTAAAAAATTCGTTTGGAGCCTCAGATGGATTTCTGAAAGTCCGGCCTTTAGTATCATCAGCGCTAATATAATATTGAACCAGGTTGCTGCCGGGGTCAGGTGTCCATTCTGCTTCAAACTTGCCCGAATCATTAATTAACAAAGGAACAGAGTCGGTTTTAACCATAAAAGTATCTGAAGATATCACTACAAATAACTGATTTGTATCTAACGGAAAATCGCTGGAGATATTTACCTCAAACTGCAAGGGTTCCACTTCTTCACGGTCTTTAACCGGAGCAAAATCAAGCAACATGTTTTTCCATCCCAAATCGGCCAGAATACCCATGGTAAGCGGACCTGGATCGTGAATTGCCTGTCCCCTTCCGATGGAATGAGTCATTAGTGAGTTGATATTTCCGGACGGATAGGTATTATCGTTCAGGTGATAAATACTTGAGCCGCCGTCCCAGGAAGAGGGCGCATAAAGCCTGGGCCTGGCATTGTTCCCATCAGCCTTCGCAACGGGACTGTTTGCATACAACAAACCTGAAACAAGTGCATTTTTTAAAGGTTCTGAAGGATTTGTGTAAACCGAAGTATCAATCAAATTGTCTCCGTTAAATCGCTCAACCATCCTGTCAAAAGATGTTGCATCACCGTCTTCCCAAAACCCATATCCTCCTAATTGGTTGTCAACATAAAAAAATCCGGTAAAGCCCAGTCCGTGGCATATTTCGTGCAAAACAACCGAAACAAAATCATACATTAATACTGGGGTATTGCCATCGGTGCCGAAGTACCAGTCAATTTCTTTATTAAAATCAGCCACAATGTCGGGGCGGACAGAATCGGTAAGTTCTTTGCCTAAAATTTTTTCTGCAAGTGCTATGGGGTAATAAATTCCTTTTTGCGGAGCTCCTTCAAAATTTTTTTCAAAATCGGCAGGCGCACAACTTCCCAAAACATTTTGTCCTTTTGGCCGCCAATTTGCCTGAATATGAATAGGTACAGGCGATTCAATTAACTGCTCGAGAATGCTTACTGCGTAATCAAAAGCATCTATTGCATCTTTTGGAAAAAGACTGTATGTAACCACAAAATCAGACTTTTTTTCGGCTGATTTCAATCGATTCATTATCTCTGCCGGGGGTGGAGTAAATACCTTCTCCACCTTGTCGGAGGCATAACAAACTGGTGGTGAAAGAACAATTCCCTTTTTTTGCCACAATTTTTGCCCGGTGACAGAAATTGCTCCCACCAAAAATAGAATTACAAGAAGTATTTTATGCATGGTTTATTCTTATTTCAAACTATAGACAAATTTCGAAACTAAAAAGTTTGAAAATAAGATAAGTTTACAAATACCCACGCAAAAAAAATAAAATTCAGTTGATTTTCCGTTTCTTTTTAGAAGTCAATAGTTTGTACATTAAAATTGAGGAGGTTATAAAACCTGTCAGTGATGCTCCCAATACTAAAATCAATAAAGTTCCCATTTTTTATTATTTTAAATTATTTATTTGATATTCAATTGTATATAAAAACAAACTAATTTTTTACAATTTTGCTGGTAGCAACTATGCTTTTTCCGTTGCTAATGTTTACCAGGTAAATTCCGGGGCTAATTCCCGACAAATCTATTTCTGCTTTTGACGTATAAAATGTTTCAATTCCTGTTTCGTGCCGAATTGTTTTTCCGTACAAGTCACTCAGAATAATTTCAACCGGTTCATTTTCTGTTATTTCAGACCATTCGATAAACAAATGATTTTTGGCCGGATTTGGATAAACCTGGTAACTGCCTTTTGCAAAAAGTTCTTCAGTGCCGGTTTTCAACTCCTGAATTTTAAGGTTGTCGATAGCCCATCCAAAGCCGTTAACCAAGTTGTCGGAAGCCAGCCTGAAACGGAAAAGTACTGTATCACCGGCTTCAAGACCCGTATTCCGGGTCAGGTTAATTGTGCGATTTACAAACATACTTTCGTGAGGTGTGGCTTCGGATGTGTGGTTCGAAAAACTATTACGAAAGGCAGAATACCAGGTATCATTTATCCCCGAATCATATTGTTCTGTAACCGGCAACCAGTTTTTTCCCCCATCCTTGCTCGCTTCCACAACCACAAAATCCCAGTTTTGCGGTTCAGTTTCGCGTGTACCAGGTTCAACCAAAACAATTTCATCGAACGAAATTTGGCCTTCAGGTTGAATAATTACCGGGTATTTTAGCTGTGCCACCAGGTTGTATTTTTCATGCTCAAGTGCCGAAACCGGATAAGGATTTTGGGTGTGCAGGAGGTTGCCTGAAAAACCGTTCAAGTTTGAAATACTAAAATCGGAAACTACAAAATCGTTATCGGCTTCGTTAAAATCGGTAAAATATCCGGTTACTGCTTCGAATGCTGAATAAATTTCCACCCTTTGAAAACCCATTGCTGGGAATGACCTTTTGTTTCCTCTCGAAGAGTTATCAATAGCTGTTAAACGGTATTCCAGTATGTCAGTCACTCCAACCTGTTCAGGAAACTGCAACTTGCCGGTATAAAGTTCATTTTCTTTATCTTCGAGCTGAAAAGGTTCTTGCAAAACGCCGTTTATTTTATATTCAACAGTTACTGATTTAACGCCCAAATTATCATTTGCCTCAGCACACAGCTCTATTTCAGGCACTGTTCCGGCAACAATCTTAACCGGATTGTGAAAAAGATTTGGCACATAGTAATCTGGTCCAATGCGCAATGTAAAATTTTTTGCAGGTGCTTCTGCCGGGTTCCTGAAAACACGGCCTTTAGATGTTTTTGCTTCAATAAAATATTGAATTTTGCCGGAAATAAATTCAAGAGGAAGGTTTCCTTCAAAATTATAGGCTGTTCCGGTTTGTTTCAATTCTGCAATTTTGGTTGACGAGAAGTTATCAGTAGAATAAACAATTTTTACACTTGAAAAATCTTCGTCAGATTCAGAAATTACTCCCATTTTTACAGGAATTTCGGCCACTGCTTCTTCACTGTCTTTAAAGGGTTTAAAATCAAATTTAACCGAACTCCAACCTAATTCTGAAAGAATTTCCATAGTAATTTCACCCGGATTATGAATGGCTTCACCTTTACGGGCAGAAGGAGTCATCAGGCTGTTTTCTTCACCGTATGAATATCCTTTAAGGTGATAAATGCTCGAACCTTCGTTCCAAACAGACGGTGCATAAATCCAGTCAACAGTACTCACCTGGCTTGCTGAACCTTCCTGGCAGAACTTCAGGTTGTCTGATGTAAGTTGTCCGTGCAATTCCTTTGATGGACTTTTGAACAAGGTATTATCTGCAATTTTCTGGTTTTGGTTATTAAAAATGAAATGGTCGTAAATGCTGGGCAGATTATTATTGTTGTTAAAAAATCCTGTTCCATCTGCGCCTTTAAGGAATCCGGAAAAACCGAGTCCATGTGTTATTTCATGAAGCACAGAGCTCACAAAATCATATTGTGTTAACGGTGTATTTCCATCGGTACCAAAATACCAGTTGTATTTATTATTGAAATGGCAAATAATGTCCGGGTTGCCAGGGTTCAAATCTTTGTTGCTTAATTTTTCGGCCAAAGCAACAGGGTAATAAGTGTTTGGAAGGGGAGTTCCGTTAAAATTGTTGAAAAAAACTGCCGGACGGCCTTGCGCAAGAATATTTTCATTCATGTATTCCCAGTGTGCATCAATATGAATGGGCACTGAAGAAATTATAAGTGATTCCCAGATAGAAACAGCGTATTGAAAGGCCTGTTTGGCTTCTTCAGGAAAGTTGTAATAGGTAACCTTAATTGTTGATTGAGAAGTTCTTGCCGATTTTAACTGGTTAAACTTTTCAGGAGGCGCAATGAATGTTTTTTTTACCTCATCAAGAGCTATATTTATCAGGTTTTCGCTTTGGGCAACAGTTTCCGTTAAGCGTTCCTGAGCCCTCACATTGCCAACTAAAGCAATGAGAAGGACTAATTGAAGCGTCCACTTCATCGTATTTCGAAATTAAGGTTTGTAAAACAGTAGCTAAAGTAAAGCATGCAGGAACATCCTGAAAAAATTCATTGCTGATTTAAAAAGGTGAGATATGCTGAAATCGTATCAGCAAATTACTGATATCTTATCAGTTTAAGTAGTTGATTATTAGTAAAGACCTTGGTAATACATCCTCATTCATCATATTTTTTCCGGTAGAGATTCATTTCATTCGCAAAAAAACAATACATTTGTATTTGTTGAAGTTGTTAATATTCAATAGGTTTAAATATATTGTATCAAACATATTAAATCAACTCGGAGGCGCTTAGATGAAAAAAATCCTTGCAATTGACGACAATGAAATAAATTTAGTATTGTTAAATCAAATAATAAAACTGTATTATTCAGATTTCACTTATTTGCAGGCAACTTCTGGAAAAGAAGGTATTGAAATGGTACTAAAAGAAAAACCTGAAATAATATTACTCGACATTTTAATGCCTGAAATGAATGGTTACGAAGTTTGTACTTATTTGAAAAACAATTCACAAACCCGGCATATTCCCATTTTAATGATTTCGGCTTTGGGGCAGAATCCCATGGAGCGTACCAAAGGGCTGAATGCAGGTGCCGATGCTTTTATTTCGAAACCTTTTAGTCAGGATGAACTTCGCGCTCAGATTGATGTGGTGCTGCGTATTAAAAAAGCAGAAGATTTACTTCGGAAAAGAAATGAAAGCCTGGAAGTTTTAATTAAAGATCAGACAACAAAATACATGCAAAGTGAAGAGCGATTTCTTCAAATATCTGAGCATGCACTTGAATTTTACTGGGAACTGGATTCGAACGGAATTTTTACCTATGTTAGTCCGGTAATTGAAAAAATTCTCAGAGTAAATCCTGAAGATATTATTGGTGAAGAAAGTTATATATCACTTTTTCAGCTTAAACCTGTGAAAGTTGAAAAATCGGTACTAGAAGAAAGTTTTCAGAATAAATCGAGTTTTAAGGATATTGAAATTGAGCTGAAAGTAAAAAATCAGGATAAAAAATGGCTTTCGGTAAGCGGGTTCCCGATATTTGATAAAAATGACAAGTATTTTGGGTTCAGGGGTGTGTGTTACGACGATACCAAACGGAAACAAGCCGAAATTGCCCTGAAAAAAAGCCTGGTGCAAATTAAAAATTACCAGAAAAAGCTCAAGAATCTGAATACCGAAATTACCCTGGTTGAGGAAAAAGAACGAAGAAGAATAGCTGAAAACCTTCATGATAGCCTTGGTCAAACACTTTCACTTGCTTTCATAAAACTTTCTTCTATTGTTAATGAAGAATTTACGCCCCACGTAGAAAAAACAATTACCGAAATTTCAGATTTACTCAATAAAGCCATTTCAGAATCGCGCACTTTAACGTATGACCTTAGTCCGCCAATATTATATGAACTGGGTTTGATTCCGGCCTTTAAGTGGAAACTTGAAGAATTAGAAGAAAAACATGGTTTGCAAACCTTACTAATTGGCGAAGACCATAAAATTGGAATAAGAAAAGAATTTAATATTTTTCTTTATCGTATTGTAGCTGAATTACTCAACAATGTAATAAAACATTCGCAGGCAGATTTGGTAGAGATGGAAGTAAAAAAAGAGAAAAAATATTACTATATTTCAGTACGCGATAATGGCATTGGTTTTAAACAGCAAACGAATAAAAAGAGTTACCTGAATGGCGGTTTTGGTTTGTTAAGTATAACCGAACGGCTTGACAGTATAAAAGGTCGGCTCGAAATTAAATCAGTTTTAGGAAAAGGAACGAAGGCAACAGTAATTATACCAACGAGCGAAGGATAAAAAAATATGGCAACAAAAGTATTAATTGCAGATGATCATCAACTCTTCAGAGAAGGGTTAGTGAACTTAATTTCTTCGGCTCCCGACATTGATGTTATAGCCGAAGCAAAAGACGGAAAAGAAGCTACTGAAAAGTCTCAAAAGCTAAAACCCGATGTAGTTTTAATTGACATTGGTATGCCGGTGATGAATGGTATTGAAGCCACTCGAATTATAAAAAAGGAAAATCCGAAAATAAAGGTCATTGCAGTTTCTATGCATTCCGACAGGCAGTTTGTTAAAGGAATACTTGAAGCCGGGGCCGATGGATACCTGTTAAAAAACTGTACTTACCGCCAACTTATTGATGCCGTGCAATCTGTAATTTCGGGTAAAAAATACTTGAGCGATGATATTACAGAAATGGTCATTCAGGGCTACCTCGATCCGGAAGATGAGCATCCTGATGGCCAGATGGATCTTTCTGAAAGGGAGTTGGAAGTACTGAAACTTTATGCTGAAGGAAAATCGACCCGTGAAATTTCTGAAAAATTATTCATTAGTGTAAAAACTGTGGGTACCCATAAACAGCATATTTTTGAAAAGCTTGACCTCAAAAGCAATGCCGACATGGTAAAATATGCCATTAAGGAAGGATTAATTCAGCTTCAATAGAAAAATTTTACAAGCTTTCATCATTGGCTACTCCCAAAACTCCCAGGTAAAGTAATTTTGCCGCATCTTCCATTATTTCAGGAGTCAACACATCCGTTTTATCCAGTGGATGGTGATAATAAACCGGAAACACCGAATTACGGGTCCAAAGTAAAAAAGTATTTATTCCGGCATTTTCAAACAACGAAGCATCTGAACGTGGACGTCCGAAGTTTTTACGTTGCTCAGAAGCTGCCAGTTCGCGATGTAAAAATTTTTCATTTGCCGTTTCAAAATGATCAAAAAGTTCGGGGAAACTTTTCCCGTTCGAAACAAAAAATCCCGTTCCGTTGCCCACCATATCCAGGTTTATCATCATCACCGTTTTTTCGATTGGAAACAGCGGATCTTTCACATAGTGGGTGCTGCCATATAATCCACATTCTTCACCCCCAAACAAAATGAAAAGAACTGAGCGTTTTGACCGAATTTCAGATTTAGCCAGCGCTTTTGCAGCCCCTAAAATATCGGCAACACCCGATGCATTGTCCAGCGCCGATGGGAAAACTTCCCCCAAATAGCCTTGCCCGTCGAGGTGCCCGCCAATAATAATGACTTCATTTTTAAGAACCGGATCTACGCCTTCAATCATTCCAACCACATTGCACGATTCAGCATCAGGAAAATGTTTGGTTTCAGCAGAAATGTTGACAACCTGATTTGGATTCAACGCAAATGAAACCGGCTTCATTTCACCGAGCGACTTTTTTACTTCACTGTAATTTTTTCCTGAATCGGTAAAAAGTTGTTCAGCAACCTTTTCATCAATATGAACATATACAAAGTTTTCGAGGTGAACTGTATTCGGATTGGCCAGTTTGCCTACATATAAAAGTCCTGCTGCACCTTGTTTTACAGCATTTCTTAATTTATAGTGATGGTAAGCATAAGGCGTCCATTTTTCCAGGATGGAATCATTTTTAGTATAAGGCGTTCCCGATTCCATAATTACGATTTTTCCTTTCACATCTACATTTTCATAATCATCGTATTCCAGTTCGGGGGCAGTTATTCCAAATCCAACATAAACCAGCTCGCCCGAAACTGTACCTGACGCAGAATTGGATCCGGGAAAATAGTCTTCAGGAAAAGTGTAGTTAATTTTTTTATTGCCTTTTGCAGTATAGGAAAAACTTCCGGTTGAATACACTTCGGAATATGCATTTGGAAAATATTGAAAGTAGCTGCCGTTGCTGGCTGGCAAAATTCCCAAATCTTCAAATTTACCTGCGCACCACCTGGCAGCTTGCAGGTATTCAGGTGAGCCAGACAAACGGCCTTTGTATTTTTCATCACTTAATTCTTCTGCAAATTCAAGTATTTCGTGGCTTGAAATGGAATGGAACGTGTTTAATAATTTATTAGGTTTGGTTTCCTGAGTAAAACCCGCAAAATGGAAAGCAGTAAATAAAAGCAGAAGAAAAGGTTTTTTGAGATGCATAAATTTCAAATTTGAAAAATCAAAAGTAAAAAAATGAATTGAACTTCAAACAAAAAAAGCCCCGGGACAACTCCCGGAGCTTTCGGCCTTTTCAGCAATATTCAATCCCAATCAATCAGATATTTAATTACTTGCCAAAAAGGATTGTTTTCAGGAAATTAAAGCAGGCTTAAAATTTCAATATCCAGTTTAACTTTTGATTGTGCTGAAACTGAAATATTGTTTAAAAGCAAATTATTTATGGTGCTGTTTGCATTTAAAAATCCCTGGAATGAAAAGTGGTTTTCACCGGTTTTTTCGTATGAAGCCAGGTGAATTTCGTAATCGCCTTCTTCCAGGAAAGCGAGTTTGTAACTTCCGTCAGACTCAACTTTTGCACTTGTAACTGCATTGGCAAACAATACATTACTGTCGCCGCTGCCGGCACTTTCAGCCGAAGCATTAAACTCACCCTTTTTGTATATAAATACATAGGTTTGTGCATCGGTACCAAAGGTGTTTTCAATTTCTCCCGATACTTCGCCACATTCATCAATAATTGCAGTACGAATGGCATTTTGCAGTTCAGCGGAGGTAACAAATTTATAATCGCTGTTTCCAGAACCTTCCTGGTTCCGAACCACTGCTTTTCGCAAATCGAAATCTACAACAACCGAAGTTTCGGTATCCTGTGAAACTTCAAATGCTTTTGATACCGAAATTTCTCCGGATGTATTCGTTTCGGCAAACAAATCATGTTTTGTCTCATCTTCAGTTAAAACATAACAACCTGGCGAATTGCCTGAAGCATCGGCTTCTTTGTCGAGTACCAGCGTTATCTGGTTGTATGATTTGGCGGCGACATCACCGCTTAGCAACAGTTTTGTATTTCCATTTTGGTAGGCCGAAATTTCAATGGTTTGTTTGGTAAAACCCTCCACTGATTTTCCGTCTATTTTTACATCGGCAACTGTTACAAATGTGCCCTGAACATTAAGATCATCTGAAGGAGCATCGGTTAATTTTACTGTTAGCGTTCCTTTTTCAGCATTTTCGAGGTCATCATCTTTTGTACATTGAACAAATAAAACTACTGAAAACAAGAGCGATAATGCAATAAAAAAACTTTTTCTTCTCATGGTATCTTTTTTTAAATTAAGTTTTAAAAATTTATTATTTCACTTCAATTACTGCGTATTTGGTTAATTTCCAAAATTCATTCGGGTCTTCAATTTCCAGGTATGCAATTAAATCGTCCTGGTAAACGAAGCGATAAGAACTGTCGGAGTGTTCTGAAATTACTTCTGCTTTTTTGGCATAAAGTGGAATGGTTTGCGTGTTTCTGATATCAAGCTCTGTGAAATAATTGTCATTCATTTCTTTATTGAGGGTTTTGTTTTTACCCAGAATTCCCAGAATTCCACCTTCGCGGGTAACCACACCGTTTTCCTTCAATTCTTTAAATGTACCAAATGTCCAGTAAGCTTTATGAAGCTCGTGATCCAATTGTTGAAGTTTTTCCGTTTTATCCACAATGGAATCGGTCATAACACTTATGGAATCATACATTACCAGAATTTCCTGCGACATTTCGGTAACTTTCATGTCCAATTCTGCAAGCTGAAAATCTTTTTGCTCCAGTTCGCGTTGCAATTGCACCACCACCTCGTTTTGTTCCTTCAAATCGCTGGTGAGTTTTGAAATCCTGTTCCTGAATGATGCAAGATCGACATTCGATGAGGCAAGTTTTTCATTCAGCTCTTCAATTTTTTTCTCACTTTCTTCCAGCATGGTATTCATTAACGCAATGTCTTCAATAATCCGTTCCTTCTGATCCGGACTTCCTTCCTGCTGTTCCAGTTCAAGCTGTCCGCGTTTGTTTTTAATGAACGTGATGTTTTGCTCAATTTCGCTAATGGTACCATCCAGATCATTAATTACAGAATCTCTGGTTTCAATTAACGAGTTCAGATTGTTTTTTTCAACATACAACTCGCTGATTTTTGCATCCTTGTTGAGGATGATAATGAAACCTGTAATGGCTATTAACAAGACAATTGCTCCGGTAACAATATTCCGGAGAAGTGATTTTTCCCATTTTTTCGACTTTTTTTCTTCTTCAAAACCTTTTTCCATGGCTTTTTCCTCCCAAATTAGTTTAACATTTTACCGGCTTTTAAAATAAACTGTTCGTTTTTTAATATTCCTTTTTGCCGGAATAGTGGATATTAAACCAATTGAAGTGCCAATTGGCAAATACGTGAGCAATGACCTTTAAATCAGATTTTTATGTTCTAAAATAATTGTCTGAAATCTTATCTGTTTGATAAAGGTTTATCAAAATGATAAAGTCGAATTCAAATTTTGGAGGAATCTTAAACCGGATTATTTGGTTTTTTTCATCATACGATAAACAGTTGCCACGCCAATTCCAAGTTTTTCGGCCACAAGCGAAGTATTGTTGTTGTATTTTTCAAGGTATTTTTTTAGAATTCTGAGGTTGTATTCTTTTAACGTCATTTCCTGATCGGTGATATCTGGCATAAGTGCCTCGTTTTCCAGAACAATGTGTTCATTGGTAATTTCGTCGTTTTCAGCCAACGTAATGGCCAGTTCCATAACTGATTTAAGTTCCCTGATATTTCCCGGAAAACTGTAGGCCAATAGTTTATCAACTGCCGATTTGGAAAGAGTTTTAGCCGGAATGCCGTTCTCTTCGCAAAATCCATTCATAAAATGTTTGGCAAGCAAAATCACGTCGTTTCCGCGGTTTCGCAATGGCGGAAGTTCTATGTGCAATCCGTAAAGGCGGTAATAAAGGTCTTGCCTGAAAGTTTTTTTCAGCACCAGTTCCTGCAGATTTTGGTGTGTTGCCACAATAATACGGCAATCGGTTTTCACCGGCTTGTTGCTTCCAATGCGCACTATTTCCTTTTCCTGCAAGGCCCTCAGTAATTTAGCCTGAAGTGCTATATCCAGTTCAGCAATTTCATCCAGAAAAAGAGTTCCGCCGTGGGCTTCCTCAAACCTGCCAATGCGCCTGTAATTGGCTCCGGTAAAAGCTCCTTTTTCAAATCCAAACAGTTCGCTTTCAAGTAAATCGTGCGGAATTGCAGCCACATTCACTGCTACAAGCGGTTTGTCTGATCGTGAAGAATTGTAATGAATGGCTTTGGCAACCAGCTCTTTCCCGGTACCTGTTTCGCCGGTAATGGTAACTGAAATTCCGGTGCGTGTGGCTTTTTCAATGGAACTGTAAATTTCCTGAATTGCAGCGCTATTTCCTACGATAGTATTCTGGTAACTGTATTTTTTTTTCACCTCACTGCGCAACGAAATGACTTCGCGTTTCAGCCGTTCACCTTTTCTGATGTTTTGAACCGTGTTTAGCAGCCTTTCGCGAATATCGTTCGATTTTACAATGTAATCGTAAGCGCCAAATTTAAGCAACTCAACCACTACCTCAATTTCGCTTTGTTCTGAAATCAGAATCACCTGAATATCTTCGTTTTCGGCCTTAATTTTTTTTAGCATTTCCAGCCCTTTAATGTCGGGAAGCCGGTAATCAAGCGTGATTAAATCGGGAGCTTTATGCAAATTATCGAGGCATTCTTTGCCCGTTGTGAATGATTCAATATCGTAATCAGGATTTAAGGAAAGGTTGTGCACGAGCAATCTGTTATACCACTCGTCGTCTTCAACTACAAATATTCTGAAAGGTTTCTCGTCCATTTTTTGGAATAATTAAGCTTGTTTCTTTTTTCTTGCAATAATGATTGGAAGATAGCCATTTTTTTTTGGCACAAAAAAATGAAAAATCATTTTTGTTTCATTTCCCAGTTGGTTAAATATAATTCTAAAAAAGCGATTACTTCGGCTGTTTCTGATTTTACTGAAGTAAATAGTTCCGCAATTTCGTTTTCATCAGCATTTGTTTCCGATATGTTTTCAAGGCTTTTTAGTTTTTTGTAAAGATTTTCAGCCTTAAAATGTTTGGTGGGTGCAGCCATTTTATGTGCAGTTTCCGAAACTGTTTCCCAGTTCTTTTCAGCCACTGCTTTTTCCATGATTTTCAATCCGTCTTTCGAAGTTTTGAAGTAAAGCAAAACCATTTCTTTGAAAAATCCGGGATCGCTGACAGCAATTTTTTCCAGTTCATCCGGATTAATTTTGGGCACAGTATCAACGTTTTTGGCCGATAATTCGTTATTCCAAAACTGCGAAACAACGTCAAACAGTTCTTTTTCGGAAAAAGGTTTTACTAAAAATCCCGCCATTCCTGCCTTTTTGCTGGCTTCCTGGTCTGCCGTCCGGTCCGATGCTGTTACCGCAATAATGCAGGAATCAGATTTCTTTTTCAGGATTTCCTGTGCAGCTTCCAGCCCGTTTCTTTTCGGCATACGCATGTCCATAAAAATCACATCGAAATTGTTTTCCATAGCAAGGTGAATCGCTTCTTCACCATTTTTTGCCTCCTGGTATTTTACTCCCCATTTATCTAAAATGTTCATCAGCACAAACCGGTTAAAGTCTTCATCGTCAGCAATTAAAACTTTTCGGTTTTTAAAGTGTGCCGGAATTTCAGGAGCAAAAAAAGTTTCGTGAACAATTTTAGATTTTTCGCCCGGTAAATATGGAATTGAAACCGACATGGTGGTGCCAACACCGGGTTCACTTTCAACTGAGATGGATCCGTTTTGCAATTCCACCAGTTTTTTTACAATGGCAAGTCCAAGACCCGTCCCGCTGTATTTTTTGCCGGAAAGGTTTTCTGTTTGCACAAACTCATCAAAAATAATTTGCTGGTTTTCTTTGGAAATGCCAATTCCGGTATCGGCAACTTTGAAGTGGAGCCATATTTTTTTTGCACTTTCCGGTTCAGTTTTTACATGTAGTTCAACTTTTCCGGTTTCGGTAAATTTTCCAGCATTTCCAAGCAGGTTTATTAATATTTGTTTCAACCTTAGCGGATCGCCCAGCAAGGCATCGGGGAGTGTACTTTTTTGATTGTAAATCAATTCAATTCCCTTATTTTTTGCTTCTGCTTCCTGCACTCCGGCAACTTCTTCAAAAACCGAAGCCGGCGAAAAGTGGACTGCATCGAGCGATAACTTTTTGGCCTGAATTTTTGAGAAATCAAGCGTATCGTTTATAATTGATTTCAGGTGATTTGCTGAATGCGCCAGAACAGCCAACTGTTTCTGGTGCGATTCGCCCCGGCCCTGCGTTTGCAATTGCTCGGCCATGCTGTAAATGGCATTTACCGGAGTGCGCATTTCGTGGCTGACATTGGCTGCAAACTGCTCTTTTGCGAGGGCCAGGTTTTCTGCTTCTTCCTTGGCTTTTTTTAATGCCCGCTGGTATGCGCGTGCTTTACGCTGGTAGTTGAAAAGCAGAAAAATAACTGCTAAAAGTAAAACCATTGCGGCTGCCGAAAACATGGCCAGCCGCTTGTACGTGATTTGAGCCAGCCGGTGCGCTTCTTCAATTTTTGAAATCCGTTTATTTGATTCGTAACGCTCGCCCCACTGGACAAGCTGGTTCAGGCTATTCCCGATTTCTCCATTCCGCTCAATTAATTTCGATTCAAGAATGTTGATTTGTGAATCTTTTTCTTTTATCGATGATTCAATATCCTGAATTTCATTTCGTAGCTGGGTTCTTTCCAGGTTTTTTTCAACCAGTAAAGTGTCAACAATTACTTTTCTTTTCCCCAAAATTCCTTTTAAAAAACCTTTTTCCCTGGTTTCAGTAATAATGGTATCAACCTGTGTTACTTCAAGTTGCGAATAAATTTCACTGAACGTGGGTTCATTATTTAATGATGAATTGTGCAAATCAAGAATTCCCTGCCAGATATCGAGTTTTTCGAGAGCCAGGTTGTGAAAGGAATCAACAACACTGGCATATTCTGTGGAATAATTGGTTTGCAGATTTTTCAGTTTATTGCGCACTGCTTCACCTGTTTGGTGGTAGGGTTTCAGGTTTTGTTCTTCGTTGGTGAGCACATATAAACGCACTGAGTTTTCGATTGCAGCCAAATCAGATGCAATGTCTTTTATAATAAAAAGCTGATAATCGGGAGTAGTTTCCTGTTGTATAGAATAAACAATGTTTGAAAGACTTTTATAGGCCAGATACCCGGTAGCAATTACCGAACCTGCAATAATAACAGCCAAAAGTGTAACCTGAACTTCAATTCTTAATTTTGCCATCAAATCAGTAATTTACAATTTTCTGATTTCCAAACCTGTGGATTTGATTATCTAAACGTAAACTATCTTTTTTTGTTGAGTTTTAATTCACATTTGAGAAAGCAAAAAATAAAATGGCAGTTTATTTTCCGCGGGCCAGGTCAATTCCCATTTTCTGCCCTTTATATGTTGCTTTTGAAAATGCCTTAAGCACCTGTTTTTCGTAACGTTTATCCACCTCGAAAAAAGAGAAATTTTTCATTACCTCAATGGCTCCAATTTCTGCGCTTTTATCAGGTAAATGCTCATTTACCAGGTCTATAATCGTTCGTTTGTTAATTCCGTTTTTCTTGCCGAGAGTAAAAAAGAACCTTGAAAATTCATATCCTCCTCTTTTCCTGCTACCTCGGTCGCTTCTGTCACTTCGGTCGTTCCTGTCATTTCGGCCACTTCGTTCAAAGCGGTCGCTGCGTCCTCTTTTGTCTCGTCTTCCTCTTTCCTGCGGTTCATAATCACGTCCACTGTGCCGCGATTCATCTACATTGATGTCGGGTGCATTTTCGTAATATTTCAAAAAGCGGTTAAACTCAATGGAAACAAAACGTTTAATCAGGTCTTCCCGTTCGAGCCACGAAAGTTTTTTATAAATAACCGGCATAAACTGGCCAATTTCGGCCTCGTTCACCTCGGTTTTTTCCATTTTGTCGATGAGGCTGAACAGTTGTTTTTCGCAAATTTCCTTGCCCGATGGAACGGCTTTTTGAATGAAGGTTTTGTTTACTTTTTTCTCCACCTGGCGCAGTTTTCCTTTTTCGCGCAGGTGAATAAGAGTTACTGAAATACCTTTTTTCCCGGCTCGTCCGGTGCGTCCGCTGCGGTGAATATATATCTCCGGGTCGTCAGGCAAATTGTAGTTGATAACGTGTGTGAGATCAGTTACATCGAGACCACGGGCAGCTACATCAGTTGCCACCAGCATCTGCAAATGTTTTCCACGGAAACGCGCCATCACGTGGTCGCGCTGTGCCTGGGAAAGGTCGCCGTGAAGCGCATCGGCGTTATAACCATCCTGCATCAGTTTGTCGGCAACGTCTTTGGTTTCTGCGCGGGTTCTGCAGAAAATTATTCCGTAAATATTCGGATTGATATCTGCTACTCGTTTCAATGCAATGTAGCGGTCTTTTGCGTGAATTACGTAATAATGATGTTCCACATTTTCGGCGCCGGTATTCTTTTTCCCCACCGAAATTTCGTGTGGATTGGTCATATATTTATTGGCAATGGAAACAATTTCTTTGGGCATGGTAGCCGAAAAAAGCATGGTTTGCTTTTCTTTAGGCGAAGTTTCCAGAATGGCATCCAAATCATCCTTGAAGCCCATGGAAAGCATTTCATCAGCTTCATCGAGTACGAGCCATTTTATTTCGTTTACTTTCAGCTTTTTGCGCTTAATTAAATCGAGTGTGCGGCCCGGAGTTCCCACCACAATGGATGCGCCCCGTTCCAGTTGATTTATTTGATTTTTAATGTCGGCCCCGCCATAAACAACTACAATATTTATTTTCTTTGTGAATTTCGAAAAGTTGTTTAAATCGCTTGCAATTTGCAGTGCCAGCTCCCTTGTAGGGCTCAGAATTAATGCCTGAGTGTGATTTCCCAAATTGTCAATCTGTTGAATTATGGGCAGGCCAAAGGCAGCAGTTTTTCCTGTTCCGGTTTGTGCCAGTGCTACCATGTCGGTGTTGTTTTCCAGTAAAAAAGGAATGGTTTTTTCCTGGATGGGTGTGGGCGTTTCAAAACCCAGCAATTCAACTGCTTGCTGAATTTCAGGGCTGAGGCCCATCTCGTTGAATAATGTCATGTAAATACCTCTAAAATTTGTGGGCGCAAAGGTAACCTTTTTTAATGTATTTCAGGGATTTATATCATTTTCTTTCATGTTTTAACAAATATATAATTCTGATGGCTGGTTTTGCATTTTTTAAAACCACTGTAAAAGTAATTTCAACTGAAATCCGTTACATTTGTTTGATTTTTGTACTAATTCAGTTGAATTGTATGGAAAATAAAAAAAATATAAAACTGACTTCTTATCATATTCTGTTGCCGTTAGCAGTATTGGCAATCATGTTTAGCTCTTTTGGTATGCAGGCGCAAAACGATACTATAGTGCCGGTTGATGAAGATCCGGAAAAACTGTTGCGGAAAATAAATATACGGGATTTTACGGATGGCGGATTTAACTTTTGGGATGACGATTTTTCAGGTCATTGGGCAGGAGTTGATTTTGGGTTCAATTTGTTTGTTAATCCGGATTATTCAGGATATTCCAGTGAATTTATGGAAAATGACATTTTGCGTTCCAATTCCACCTATCTCAATTTTTTTCAGCAAAGTATCGGATTTCAGCGAAATCGTAATACAATTGGAATGGTTACCGGCTTAGGTTTGCAACTAAAAAGTTACCGGCTTGAACGCAATACTACCATCGAGCGGCTCGAGAATGGCAGAATTGAACCTCAAACCCTTTATTTCGAACAAAATCAAAAATCGAAATTGTCGGTTGTTTCGCTTATGGTTCCTTTACTTGCTGAATTTCAAATTCCTGTAAATCATTATAAAAACCGGCTTTATATTTCAGGTGGAGCTTTTGGTGGAATTCGTTTGGGAAGCCACACCAAAATAAAATACCGGATTGACGGGAAAAAGGAAAAACTGAAAACACCCGGACATTATTCTTTACAGGATTTTAAGTACGGTTTGATGTTTAGAACCGGATACCGTTGGGTAAATGTTTTTGCAACTTATGAACTGACACCACTTTTTAAGGAAGATAAAGGACCGAAACTTACTCCGGTAACATTCGGAATTACATTTATTAGTTTTTGAATTTACAGCTATGAGACCTTACATTTTAGAAGAAACCAACTGGAAACAGATTAAAAACCAGAATTACGATGTGGCAGTGCTTCCGTGGGGGGCAACTGAGCCACACAACTACCATTTGCCGTATGGGACCGATTCGCTGGAAACAGCCCGTATTGCTGCCGATGCAGCTAAAAAAGCCTGGGACAAAGGCGCTAAAGTTATGGTGCTTCCTGCTATACCGCTGGGAGTTCAAAACCCCGGACAGATTGAAATGGCTTTCTGTCTACACACGCGTCCTTCCACCCAACTGCTGATTTTGACAGATATTGTCAGGGCACTTTATAATCAGGGAATACGAAAGCTTGTTGTGATGAACGGACATGGAGGAAATGATTTCAAACCAATTATCCGCGAAATTTTACCCCAGTTTCCCGGTATGTTTATCGCCCTGAACGAATGGTTTAAAATGGTTCCCAATTCCGATTATTTTGAGGAAGACGGCGACCATGCCAACGAAATGGAAACCAGCATTATTATGCACTATTTTCCTGAGTTGGTATTGCCGCTGGAAGAAGCGGGCGAGGGGAAAGCAAAAAAATTCAAATTGAAAGGGCTGAATGAAAATACAGCCTGGACGCCCCGGCAGTGGAATAAAGTTTCGGACGATACCGGTGTAGGAAATCCGAAAAAAGCTTCAGATGAAAAAGGTAAAAAGTTTTTGGATGATGTGACAACGAAAATTGCAACGTATTTAACTGAGCTGGCCACGTGCAATTTGGACGATTTGTATGAATGAAAAGTGCAAAAACCAATAATTATCATTTCTTAAACGCACAGAATTTCTGTTATTTGAGAATAAATAAAAAACAGAAACAACATGAAACTCTTACTGATTAGCAACTCAACCATGGCAGGGGAATCCTACCTGGACTACCCAAAATACGAAATCCAGAAATTTCTTGGTAAAAACCCGGTTACAGCTTTGTTTATTCCTTATGCTGCCGTAACTTTTTCGTTTGATGAATATTGTGATAAAGTGGAAGAACGTTTTGCCGAAGTGGGTCACCACATAGTTGGAATTCACACCTTTGCAGACCCGGTAAAAGCTGTTGAAGATGCCGAAGCCATTGTGGTGGGTGGCGGAAATACCTGGCAATTGGTTCGAATGATGCACGACCGCAAACTGATGAATCCCATTCGGGAAAAAGCTTTTAACGAAACGCCCTACATCGGCTGGAGTGCCGGCGCCAACGTGGCCTGCCCTACTTTACGCACAACCAACGACATGCCCATCATCGATCCGCACGGATTTGAGTGCATTGGTCTGGTACCTTTCCAGATTAATCCGCACTACCTTGATGCCAATGCACAGGGACATGCAGGCGAAACCCGCGAGCAACGTATTGAAGAATTTATTGAATTGAATCCCGAAATATTTGTGGCCGGTTTGCGCGAAGGAACCATGCTGAAACTGAAAAACGAGAAACTGAAACTAATTGGCGACCGGAAGTGCCGCATATTTAAAAAGGGAAAAGAACCGGTAGAACTTTCATCCGATGACGATTTCAGCTTTTTAATGAAAAATGGATTTCAGGTCTAAATTTTAACAGTTAATTAGTGTTTCCATAACCCTGTATTTAAATTTGATTGAATTTAAGCTGGTTTTTGTTTGCCTGGAATTGAACGTAAACAATTCACTACCTTTGCAGTGAAAAACCGGACAAAAAATGGAACTTCTTTCAAATAATTATTTCGCCCTGTTTTTAATTGTAGCCCTTGGTTTTATCCTGGGTAGAATTAAAATTTTCGGCCTTTCGCTTGATGTATCAGCAGTTATTTTTGTAGCCCTGGTTTTCGGTCATTTTGGGGTTGTCATTCCCGAAGACTTTCAATATCTCGGGTTGGTATTGTTCATCTTCACCATCGGAATTCAGGCTGGCCCCGGCTTTTTCGAATCGTTTAAAAAAGAAGGCCGGCAACTGGCATCGTTTGCCACATTACTTATTGTAGTTGCTGCACTCATCACTGCTGCAACGGTTTACATTTTCAAAATAGATAAAAATATTGCCGTTGGCCTTTTCACCGGAGCGCTTACAAGTACACCCGGTTTGGCGGCTGCTATTGATATTACAGGTTCGCCGCTGGCTTCAATCGGTTACGGGGTTGGCTATCCGTTTGGGGTAATCGGAGTCATTTTATTTATCCGGTTTCTTCCCAAAATACTGGGCGTTTCATTAAATAAAGCTGAAGATGATTACCGTTCGAAAATGAAAGAGGAATTCCCCGAAATTCTTCGCCAAAATTTTGTGGTGGAAAATGAAAATGTTGTTGGCAAATCTATAGGAGACCTGAAAATAAGGTACATGACCAAAGCAGTGGTCTCCAGGGTTGTTCATAATGGACTGGCCATTACACCCAAACCCGAAACCATTTTGTATAAAGGCGATTTAATAAAGGCAGTAGGAACAGAAGAGGCATTAAAACGGGTACAATTACTGATTGGCCCGCCAACCGAAGAAGAAATTCCGCTGGACCCAAATTACGATGTGCGTACGGTTTTGGTTACCAATAAAGAAGTGGTAAATAAAACCATCGGGCAAATAAACCTGCTGCATACTTACAGTGCCACCATTACCCGCATTCGCCGGTCGGGGATTAATATTTCGCCCACACCCAACTCGAAACTCCAGTTTGGCGACAAGTTGATAATAGCCAGTAGCAAAGCCAATATGGAAATGGTAGCCCGCATTTTTGGCGACGACCAGAAACGTCTTTCCGATACTGATATTCTGCCTGTTGCACTCGGAATTATTTTGGGTGTTTTGGTTGGTAAAATAAACATTGCGTTAGGGAATTTTTCATTTAGTCCCGGGCTTACAGGCGGGGTGCTTATTGTTGCGCTTGTGGTAAGCCGCCTGGGCAAAACAGGCCCCATTCTTTGGACCATGAGTGGGGCTGCAAACCAGTTGCTGCGGCAGTTGGGCCTTATCTTTTTCCTGGCAGCCGTGGGTACAGGAGCGGGTGCTGATATTGTGGATACTTTTGAACAATATGGCTACCGTTTGTTTCTTTTTGGTGGCGTCATTACTCTTGTTCCAATGGTTTTGGCAGCATTGGTGGGCAAATGGTTTTTTAAAATGAACCTGCTAAGTATGCTGGGCGCCATCAGCGGCAGCATGACCAGTACCCCGGGACTGGCAGCCGCCGATTCAATGACCGACACCAATGCACATTCCATAGCTTATGCAACCGTTTATCCGGTGGCTATGGTGCTACTGATTGTTGTTGTGCAGTTAATTTCGCTGTTTCTATAGCAGGTTTCAGCGCCAGGCCGATTCTACTTTGTAAATATTGAGCTTGTTTACAATAACTTCGCCTCCATTTGAAAACAACACCAAATCTTCGGCCCCCTTTTCGGGTGTAAAATTGTTTGAAATAGCCACCAGTCCTCCGTTGGCAAACACTTCAACAGAGGCACGGTCAATCAGTATTTCAAGTGTTATTTTATTGTCAATGGGTTGAAGTGGAGCTGTGGTCCCCAGTAATGATAAAGTGCCACGTTTTACATCGTAAAGTAATTCTGTTCCGGCCTTTTTCTTGCTGTGGCGAAGATAAAATCCAAAATTATTGCAGGTTTTAATGTCAAATTCCCCGATGATATGTAAACAATCACCGCTCACTTTTTTTATAATATTTTGGTTAATTCCCGGAATCAGTTTTTCGTTTTCCCAATCGTAATTTTTACCCTGCAGCAACTCAATTTCAGCAACAGGCTTCCGGGTCAATTTATATCCAAAATTAAATTTGGTAAGTTCCAGTTCGGTGGGGAAAGTCATCTGGCCGTTAAACGGCATATCCGGAA
Source organism: Mariniphaga sp. (assembly GCF_041687215.1). NCBI lineage: Bacteria > Pseudomonadati > Bacteroidota > Bacteroidia > Marinilabiliales > Prolixibacteraceae > Mariniphaga > Mariniphaga sp. The sequence goes on along the minus strand of NZ_JAWLCI010000001.1, from coordinate 183,941 downwards.
AATTTCCTCCCTTCATCCAGGCAATCTGGATAACCCGGCCGTCTTCTTCGGGAATGTTGCTCCAGGTTTGGGTGGCGTAATAATTTTTCCCGAAGTCGCTTTTCATTTTGGCAGTTTCGGGCGAAAATTCTTCCCCGTCGAAGTTGCCAATCAGGTAGCTTCCATCGCCGTCGAACAGCACCCATTTGGTTTCCTCGGGACGGTTGCTTGCCTGCATGGGTACCAAATCGGGGCACTCGTAAAACCCGAAAATATGGCTTTTATATTCCCAGTTCACCAGGTTTTCCGATGTATAAAACGAAACGCCTTTGGATCTTTCCTCTTCCGAGGTTTTACGGTACAGCACCATCACGTATTTTTGCGAAGGTTCATGCCAAATTACTTTGGGGTCGCGGGCATCGTCGGTTTCATCGTAAGGAATTATAGGATTTCCTTCGTATTTTTCCCAGGTTCGTGCACGGTCGGTGCTGTAAGCAATTCGCTGCCCGCAATGCTGGCTGGTGTAAAAAGCAATCAGTGTTTTTACATCGCCTTGCTGTTTTCCCAGTAAATTCTTGTCATCCACAATGGCCGACCCCGAAAAAGCGGTACAGTATTCTTTGTCTTCCGAGTTTTCATCGGGATAAAGCGCAATGGGCAGGTGTTCCCAGTGGATCAAATCAGTACTTATGGCATGACCCCAGTGCATAAAGCCCCATTCTTTGCCTTTCGGATTGTATTGGTAAAACAGGTGGTATTCGCCGTCGTAATACACCAAACCGTTGGGATCGTTGTGCCAGTTTTCCTCCGGTGTGAAGTGAAACTGAGGCCGGTACAGTTCGTTGTAATAGTTTTTATCCGGTTTTGAAGCGGTCAGCAAAAAAACCGAAGCCAGTGCAAATAAAGTAATTACAACATTCTTCATAACGTATATTTTTTCTGAATTTTGGTCTGTTAATACGGTGTGCAAGATATGAATTTATTGCTTTTATTGAAGTTTTTTTATCTCATTCTCTATGCACCTTCCCAGTTGGTTTTTTCCTGGAAGTTTTAAAATCACCAGGATTCTCAATTAATGCAGACAGTGTCTGCAACATTGAACCGGGTCTAATTTTGCCTCCTAAATTAAATCTTTCAAAAACAACATACAAGCAGCTTCATATTCAAAATTGTAGGGGATGGCATCAATGAACAAATTTTCTTCGTATTTAAAACTCAGGGGAGTATAAAAACTTTCAGAATGCGGATAAATTAATGCTAATTGAAGGCTGCCATTTCCCGACTGGTATTTTTTTCCGTAGGCATAAAGCTGGTACATGTCGGCTTGAGAGATATTGTAATTGTTTTGTGAAAAGTGCTGGTTAATCATCTTCCATTTGGTGTCTGCTACAATTGTTTTGCAATCGGTATGAATGACCAGGTCGGGTCTCAGTCTAAACTTTTCCTTGGAAATATTCAGGTCTGTCAGTAAATATTGGTTTCGATCCTGAAGTGAAATTTCCCAGTGAGGATGAAATTGTTTCAATTTTGAAGCCACATACGATTCAAATAGAACTTCCATGGGAAATAAAATAGCTGTGTTCAGGTTTTTCCCTTTGTAACTGGTGAACGACTCATTCTGAAGAAAAATCTTTGCCCACTGCAAGGCATTCTCGTAATAACTAAAAAGCCGGTTTTGACCGTTTAAATGCTGCAGGTCTTTTTCGAGATTGGAACAAGTTTTTACTTCATCGAACAAATCAATCAAACTGATAATTTGCCGGATGTTTCGGGGCGATTTGCTCTTTCTTTTCAAGTAAACCAACGCCGTTTTGAGAATCCGGTTTTGAGGAATATCGGCTCTAAACTCATCGAAATTCACAAAAAACCGTTCGCGGTGAATCAAATTGCTTTTCAAATTCTGGTTAAAAAGCAACCGGCCTTTCAGGTATTTCTGGTTTTCTTCCCTTGCAACATAAAAATGCTTTATCCCTCTTTTCAGTAAATGTTCCATCTCTTTCAGAAATACCGAGATGAAAATTTCCAGAATAGGCAGCCGGGCCGTTTTAATATGTGCCTGGTCGATTTTTTTAAAGGGCGAATCACGAAGTGTTCGAAGCATTTTAAGCAAAACAGATTTACTCTGCTTTATTAAAACCGGTTCGTTGTAGCAGGCAGCGTGATATATTTTTGGAAGAATTTCAATTATGGTTCCCTGACGTGTTTCAATGACGCCTACGTAATTTTTTACTCGGATAAAATCTTTCCCTTTTCGGCGATGCATCGAAAACGCCTGCTCAATTTCGCAACCGGGATCGTTATTTTCGGCCACAAAATTTTTCAGGCTTTCAAACGATTTGGCATCCATATAAATTTCGTTAAAACTATCAACTGGCTTTTCAGGAAAAAACTCCTTTTGATTCCAAATCGTACCAAATTCACAAATATGTTTAACTTCTGGCATTTATTCGTGTAATTGTTTTTCAGGTTTTTGATAAATGGATATAAACGATTCTTCATTTATCAAATTAAAATTGCCCGACACTAATTCAGAATTAATTTCGTAAATGATTTCATCTTCGTAATCTTCCACATCAAAACCGAACAGTTTTTTCTCCTCCTCAACACTGTAATTCTTTTTAATTTGAATGAGTTTTTGTGATTCCGATTTTTCCCAGCTTTTATTATCACCCAACACCAGTTGAATTTTCTCCCAGTCGTTGTAAAAATATTCCTGAAGCAATGGAATAATTTTATCACGGAAGACTTCGCATAATTCATTTTTACTTTTTATGCGGATGAAATACGAATGCCCGATAGTATGATCGCGATCCAGCAAAAACTCGATGCGTTCGTTTATTTTTGCCAGAAGTAGTTGCAGATTAATTTCTTCCACATTTTCATTCAGCAATTCCGGTAGAGGCATCATTTCTTTAAAATGAAAACGGCGACGCAGTGCCGTGTCTATAAGCGCAATGCTGCGGTCGGCGGTGTTCATGGTGCCAATAATCCACAGGTTTTGCGGAACCGAAAATTTCGATTTTGAATAAGGCAGAATCACTTCCAGTTCGTTTTCACCGCCCTGCCGCTTGTCGGGTTCAATCAACGTAATCAGCTCACCAAAAATTTTGGAGATGTTTCCGCGGTTAATTTCGTCAATGAAAAGCGCATACGGTTTTTCCGAGTCTTTTCGGGCTTTTTCGGCAATTCGGAGAAAAATACCCGGTTCAATTTTGTATTTCAGTTCTTCATCTTCGTCAAATCCTGGCCTGATTCCTTCGATAAACTCCTCATAGCTGTATGATTGGTGAAAAGTAATCATTTCAAAGCGTTTGGTAATTTTATTGTCAGGCTGATAATTTTTCCAGCTTTCGAGCTTTTCAACCAAATCGGGTAAAATTTCGTCCACGAGATTTTTATCGACTGACCACACCGAATTTTCCTCCTTCCAGAAAATTTGTGTTTCGCTGCGTTTGGCTACACCCACATTGGGGCATTCCTGTTTTGTAAAATGTTGCAACCAAAACCAAACCGTGTTGCGGGGCTTGCTGTTATTCGATTGGTTGATTTTTTCTGCCAGCAAATCATGCTGAACCAATTCGTTCACTTTGGCTTTTCCCAGTTCATACAAACAAATGGTAATCACTTCCCACCATTTCAATTCGCTAACCAGTTCAAATGTGAAAAGCTCAATTGATTTTCCTTCTGATTTATCAATGAAATGGTTCACATAATTTCGAGTGAGCTCATAGGTTTTACCCGTTCCGGGCGGTCCGTAAAGAATGAGGTTTTGGGGGAAGTTGAATTGGTTGATATCATTTTCTGAATTTTTGTTTTTTACCTTAACATCGTTGTTCGAAAAAGCAATTTGAAAGATTTTATGGCGGTATGCTTTTTCAAAAACAGCTTTTCGGTATGCCGGATTATCATATTTGATATACCCCGATTGGATTCCGTAAAATAGATTTTCCTTGCATATTTTTAACCACTCGTTTTTATATTTCTCTATAATATTTCTATCTCTTCTAAAGTAAACATAAATCGCGGGTGTTTCAATTCCTGGAACTTCGGCAAAAATTTCATGATTTATGTATCCTGGTTCCTTCGATACATCGTCTAATAAATTTGCAGGAAGTGTTATTCTAAAAGAATCTTTTGAAGTTTTAAAAATGTATCGTTGATTAACTGTTGCCGCTAATCTATCTGATTTTTGTACTGAACTAAATACCAGCCGTTGGTCATTTTTCTTTAAATCGAAATATTTGATAAAAGAGTCAATCATTTGAAAATGAAAATGAATACTTTTTTCATCCTCAATAGATCGGATTTGATGAATGAGTTTTAGTTCATCCTCTGAAACAAAAATGGCTTGAGAATTTATCATTTTCTTGATTATTTCATATTGCTCTTTTGTCGCTGAAAAATTTGTTCCCTGATTTCCGGCTTTGAAGTCTAAAAATTCAGAGAGTGAAATCAAATCATCTTTTAGTATTGGATTATCCTTTTGGTTGTGAATGATTGATATTTCGACATAATCCTGATTGCTTTGAGAATTGGTTTTAACATCCGATGTTGTTTCACATAGGGCATAGCATCCACTGTTTTTTCCAACCATCCAGATAATTACTTTATCCCCTTTTTTGATGTCCTTTTTAAAAGCATTTACATGCCAGATATCCTGTCTGGTTTCATTTGTCCAGTGTTCGCGTAAATCCCATACTATAGGATTACACTGAAAAATCCAGTAATTGGGTGGAGCATTTTTATCTAAAGTGATATACAGCACATCCTGAGCTAAAATATTTAAATTTTCATCCTTCCAGACATTTTTGGGCAATGTTGCATTGGTCAATTGCCAAAGTTCATTATCTCCTGCTAAATATTTTTCTTTAAAATTTTGAATGAGTTTTAAATAATGGGAATATTTTTTGCCTTTACGGGCTTTCTTTTCATTTAGCAGAAGACAAAATTTAGTATAAAAAGAGTCTTTAAAAAAGGTATATTTTTCAGGATAATGAAAAGTCAAATAAACACTTATTGTTCTTTCATCCTGAAAACCATTTAGTTTTTGATCAAGACTTTTTATTATAGAATCCGTTTTGTTGGAAAATGCTGCTATCCTTTCATTTAGATCAATAGACTCGTTGAATAAAAGTGTGAATAAGTTTTTTAATTCCTTCGGTTTATTCTTTGCGAGATAATTAATTGAAGTAAATGCCAAATTATAAATCAGATTAAAGTGTTTTTCGAGGGATAATCTCAACATTTTTGAAAAGTCATCGGCTTCAATATTCCAATTTTTTTGAAAATGTTGTATAGCCTCGTATTTGAAAAATTCATCTTCGTGTCCGTCTTTCTGCTTGATTTCTTTATATCGTTTTATCAAATCAAGCACTGGGTTTTGGTTGTCGTGCATATTTTATTCTTTTAGTTTTTATTTTGAAGGTTAAATATAAAACCTTTTTACTGCAAATCCAGCGGATTTGAAAGTTTATAGAAGGAATTAAATGTTCGGGATTTGATTATTAAATTTTGAAAGCAACATTAAAAACAATCAATGCGCTGATTGTTTTATATGAATTTTTATCAATACGATGATAATTTTAATTAAAAATATTATATTTGCATTGATAACTTAGAACAAATGGAGGTATTAATTCAACGATTTTACGAAAAATATGCACAAACTAATGTTAATTCAATCCGAGATTTTGAACAGAAAGTGGATTGGAACAACCGGGTTATTGGCTTAAAAGGAAGCAGGGGGGTTGGCAAAACTACGCTTCTTTTACAGCATATTAAAAAGAATTACAAACCCTCTGGCAAAATTTTATATACCAGTCTCGACCATTTTTGGTTTGCCGAAAACCGCCTTTACTATCTTGCCGATATTTTTTATAAAAAAGGCGGGGAAATATTATTCTTAGATGAAGTACATCGTTATCCAGACTGGTCGGTTGAGTTAAAAAATATATACGATGATTTCCGCGATTTAAAAATTGTTTTTACCGGTTCGTCGTTGCTCCACCTGGAGAAAAGCCGTGCCGATTTAAGCCGAAGGGCTGTACTTTACAATATGCCCGGACTGTCTTTAAGGGAGTTTCTGAATTTTCAAACCAACAATAGTTTTCCGGCGTACACTTTGCAGGAAATTATAAACAAACATGTTGAAATTGCAATTTCTGTATTGGAAAAATTAAAACCGCTTAAGTTTTTTCAGGATTACCTGAATTATGGTTATTATCCTTTTTACCTGGAAAATATCGACTCATTTCATCAAAAATTAAGCGAAGCAGTTCATACTGTTCTCGAAGTGGATATTCCTCAGTTCGAATCCATTCAAACTTCGCATATTCTGCTTTTAAAAAAGCTTTTACAAATTATTTCTTCTTCTGTTCCATTTAAACCCAACCTGCAATCTATTAGCCAGCGCAGCGGAATAAGCATAAACACACTAAAAAAATATATTTATCTGCTCGACCGGGCAAATATTATTTCTCTGTTGCATGCTGATTCAAAAGGAATGAGCAACCTGAGCAAACCAGAAAAAATATTTCTTCAGAATACAAATCTCATGTATAACCTGTCAGGCGAAAATCAAAATATTGGAAACCTTAGAGAAACATTTTTCCTGACCAACCTAAAAGAGGTTGGCAAAGTTGAAGCCGCCAAATCAGGTGATTTTTTTGTAAACGATAAATATACTTTTGAAATAGGAGGCAAATGGAAAAACCAGAAGCAGATAAAAAATATTTCTGATTCATTTATCGTAAAAGATGAAATTGAAACCGGAAACGATAACATTATTCCTCTTTGGCTGTTTGGATTTTTGTATTAAAAAACATTGTATGAATTACGAAGGCAACATACTGAAAATGCGCACTGAACTGGCAAAACCGGTTAATTATTTTCTGCCGGTGGGCGGGCAGGAGATTAAAATGAACGACCTTATTGGCAAAGAAATAAGCCTGCATTTCACCGGGCAAATCAACTGTATTTCGTGCGGAAAAATTACCAAAACCTCATTTAACCAGGGGTTCTGCTACAACTGTTTGCAAACGGCGCCAGAGTCCAGTGAGTCGGTTGTGCGGCCCGAGTTGTCGAAATCGCAATTTGGCATTGCGCGTGACATGGAGTGGGCGGAAAAACACGACCTCATCGAACACACTGTTTACCTGGCCGTGGCCAGCGAGTTAAAAGTCGGCGTTACCCGTCACCACCAGATTCCCACCCGGTGGATTGACCAGGGCGCAAGCTTTGCCATTCAACTGGCTAAAACGCCAAACCGCCATATTGCCGGAATCATCGAAATTTTTCTGAAAAAACATTTTACCGACCGCACCAACTGGCAGGCCATGCTGAAAAGCGATGGCAACACGGAAATCAACCTTCAGGAAGAAAAGAAAAACGCCCTGCAGCTTTTGCCGGCAGAACTTCAAAAATACTATTGCGAGGATGATGAAATCACCTCCATTGAATATCCGCTTTCAGATTTGCCGGAAAAAGTAAAAAGCATCGGGTTCGACAAAACGCCTGATATTGAAGAAGTTTTGAAAGGAATAAAAGGCCAGTATCTTGTATTTAAAAACGATATAGTTTTGAATATCAGAAAACATAATGGGTATTTTATTCAAATTAAAAGCCCCTCTTAATCTCCCCCAAATGGAGAAACTGAAAAAGAGACCCATTTTTATTTTTAACTGACAATTCTCCTACTTCCCCAAAATAAAAATTGCTTTATTTGCTAATAGAAAATAATTTTGGAGGCTTCCTTCGGAAAAACCTTTTAAAAGATTGAAAAATGGAAAACATGGACTGGCAAAATTTAGGATTCGGGTACCGTGATACCGACTACAATATTCGTTGTTACTACCGTAACGGACAATGGGGCGAACTGGAAATCAGTTCATCGAACCAGATTAATATTCACATGGCAGCTACTTCGCTGCACTATGGGCAGGAGGCTTTTGAAGGGCTGAAAGCGTTTAAAGGGAAAGACGGTAAGGTGCGTATTTTCCGAATGGATGAAAATGCCAAACGACTGCAAAATTCATGTGATGGCATTTTGATGGCCAAATTGCCGGTTGAAAAATTTATGGAAGCCGTGCGACTGGCCGTAAAAATGAATGAGCGGTTTGTGCCACCTTACGATAGCGGTGCAGCGTTATATATCCGTCCATTGCTGATTGGCACCGGCCCAGAGATTGGCGTTAAACCTGCCACCGAATACCTGTTTATGGTGTTTGTAATGCCGGTTGGTCCTTATTTCCCCGAAGGATTTAAACCCACCGATTTGGTAATTATGCGTAAATACGACCGCGCCGCCCCACAGGGAACCGGAAAATTCAAAGTGGGCGGAAATTACGCCGCCAGCATGGGTGCCGGAAAGCTGGCTAAACAGCAGGGATTTTCAGCCGTTTTGTACCTCGACAGCAAGGAGAAAAAATACCTCGACGAGTGTGGCCCCGCCAATTTTTTCGGAATAAAAAACAAAACATACGTTACACCACTCTCAGACTCCATTTTACCATCTATTACCAACAAAAGCCTGATGGTGCTGGCCGAAGAAATGGGATTGAATGTGGAACGTCGCAAAGTTCCCTACGAAGAACTGGCTGAATTCGAAGAAGTAGGCGCTTGCGGAACTGCCGCTGTAATTTCACCGATTAAAGGCGTTTACGATGCCGATAACGACAAGTGGTTTAAATACGGCAACCAAAAAGAAGCCGGCGATTGGTCAACCAAACTGTACAACAAGTTGCGGGCTATTCAGTACGGCGACGAAGAAGACAAATACGGTTGGGTGGAAGTTTTGTAAGAATAGCCTCTCCTAACCTCTCTAAAGGAGAGGGATTAAAGAAAAAAAATACAAAGCTCTGGAGATTTTTCCAGAGCTTTTTTATTTGGGATGGCATCCCTCGAAAGGATGCTATCCCTTGATTACCTTAAAATATTTTCTTGTTCTGTAACATCTCCTTGACTTGTTCGTCTTATGCAATGAACAGTGTTCAAAAGCAGCCAATGACAGTAAACGAATACAATGAAGCAGTAAATTTGTACTCCGACCGGCTTTTCCGGTTTGTGCTGAAAAGCATCCGGGACACTTTTGCGGCGGAGGATATTGTGCAGGACAGCTACGAAAAACTCTGGAAAAATGTGGAAAATGTGGACGGCGCCAAAGTAAAATCGTACCTGTTTACCACGGCATACCATACCATGATTGACCGCATCCGGAAAGAAAAACGGTCGGCATATTCTGAAGAACTTAACCTGCCCGAAGAAAGCCATGAAAACAATTATTCCGATTTGGGTGAAATACTGAAAGAAGCTGTTAACCGGCTGCCCGAAATTCAGCGCATGGTTTTATTGCTGCGCGACTACGAAGGCTATTCGTACAACGAAATTGGCGAAATTGCCAACTTAAACGAATCGCAGGTAAAAGTTTACATTTACCGGGCGAGGGTATTTTTGAAGAATTACATTGGTAAAATGGAAGCGGTGGTTTAGGCCTCCTCCTAACCTCCTCCAAAGGAGGAGGAATAAGAAAAGAAGAAGGAAAATTGCGATGCAAAAAGAGAGAGAAATGAAGATTACAAGAGATAATTACGAAGAATATTTCCTCGATTACCTGGAAGGGAATCTGGATGAAAACCTGGTGGACGATTTTATCGACTTCCTCAGGCAAAATCCTGATTTGAAAGCCGAACTGGAAATGGCCGGAACTGTAAAAGTGGAATTGGAAAACGTTTCATTTGCCAAGAAAGGAAAACTCTACAAAGAAAAATACGACCTGGAAACGGAATTCAACCGGGCGGCTGTGGCTCGTTTGGAAGGAGACCTTCAGGAAAACGAAAAAAACGAATTTGAAAATTACCTTACCAAACATCCTGAAAAACAGAAGGAAGCTGCTCTATTTGAAAAAACCAGGCTGAAAGCCGATGAATCCATTTTTTTCCGGAAGAAAAACAAACTTTACCATTATTCAGCCGGAAAAACCATTTTGCTGTGGTCAACCCGGATTGCCGCTGTTTTGGTGCTTGCTTTTATGGTTTACCGGGTAGCTGATAACATTTCAACTCAAAATAATTTGCCGGAAAACCAGGTTGCCGTGTCGGAAAAGAAAACGAACCCCAAACCGGCAGAACCAACCGTTATTCCTGAAAAAACGGAGAAAAAAGAAGAAGTTGTACCAATAGACAGGAAAGTAGCTGAACCCCTGAAAAAAGAGGAGCCCAAAGCAGAGCCCGTTAAAAGTTTACGCGAAACAACAAAAGGCAGAATGGATCATGAAAGGATTGCAGAAGCCAGAATTCCGGTTGAAATTCCCGAAAAACTGTCTGGAAAGATGGCATTTCTTGAATTCCAGCAACCTGCAATGGCTCTGGCTCAAATGAAAGTTGCATTACCTGAAGCTCCGGATGATGTTTATGAAGAACGTCTCCTTGCTGATGTGGTAAAAGAAAAAACCGGACTTGGCAGCATTTCATTAAATAAAGTGGCCCAAGCCGGCCTGAACCTGGTTTCAACTGTTTCGGGTGAAAAATTCAGTTTCGATACCAATACCGACGGACAAATTACAGAACTGAATTACGATTCCCGACTGCTGGCTTTTTCCATTCCCACAAAAAACGATTGAGATAAGCAATAAAACACACCCCTGTAAATCGCAAAACCTTCAATCGCAATTTTCCCTATTTAACCATTTCGCAATTTAACCGTTTTACAATTTGAACATTCATGCATTCTCTCATTAAAGCATCAAAAAAATTTTTCTTCCTGTAACTTTCTTTCCACCCTGTCCGTCTGAGCAACAGAACATTTAAAACAGAAAAAAATGAAACGATTAATCAGCATTATCTTATTCAGCTTCCTGGCAATAAATCTTTTTGCACAAACCGATACTACAAAGGTGGGTTCGAAAAACAAAAACGTGGTTACCGTTATCGAAAATGGCCAAAAAGTCCAGGTAAAAGTGGGCAATGAAAAAGGAGTGGAAGTAATTACTGATGAATGGGGAGATACTACTCATGTTAGAATTGGCCGCCGCACCTTTAGAGTGATTGAAGGCGGAAACGGTACTTACGTAAAAATTGACAAGGAAGAACGGCAGAAAAACTGGACAGGCAGTTTTAATCCGCACTGGGCAGGACTGGAATTTGGAATGAACATGTACCGGCAGTCCGATTATTCCATGTACTACAATTTGGAAGTTCCGCAGGATTTTATGGACCTGCATTACGGAAAATCCATAACTGTGAACCTCAATTTTATGGAATGGGCATTTAAAAACGAAGCCAATAATTTCGGACTGGTTACCGGACTTGGATTCAGCTTTATGGATTTTACCTTTGACCAGCCCATTACTATTGAGAAGGAAGGCGGCAATGGTATTATTATGCCTGTTGGACTTGACCCCGATGGTTTGAAAAAAACTAAGCTGAATGTGACTTACCTTACCGCACCCCTGATGCTTGAAGTAAAAACTCCGCTCCGGGCCGGTAACTCACGGCTTTACCTGGCAGGTGGGGTTATTGGAGGAGTAAACATCGGTTCGCATACCAAATACAAATACCGGAATGACAAGGAAAAATCGCGCAGCAACTTCAACCTGAACCAGTTTAAATACGACCTGACCGGACGAATTGGATTCGGCGATTTCACCGTGTTTGTTAATTATGGGATGACACCGTTATTTAAGGAAGGCCGTGGCCCCGGACTTCATCCGGTTACTTTTGGATTTTCATTTCCGAATATTTAAAATATTTCGGCTACTTTTAATGCTCAAAAACCTGATATGAAGTTTTTGAGCATTTTTCCTTTTGTTAGCTTTATTTTTCTGGCAACCACACTGATTGTTCGAATTATTTATCTTCGAAAAAAAGGAATCAGGGTGAGCTCCAAATCGGGGGAAAAACCGAAATTTTTGGTATTTCTTTATCCTGTTTTCGGCTTGCTTTTCCTGGTTTGGTTAGCCGAACTGGCCAATCTGGCTTTTCAGTTTTCGTGGTCGTTTTTGCCGGAATTTGTAACGAAATCACTGCTCAATTTTCAATGGCTTCGTTATGCCGGAGTAATATTGATTTTCATTTCCCTTGTATTTTGGGTACTTACCTTACTGGATTTCAGGTATTCGCTGCGGTTTGGATTTGATGACAAAAATCAGGGAGAACTGGTTACCCGAGGCGTTTTTTCACAATCGCGCAATCCGTTTTTTCTTTCCATCGACTTTTTTTTTACAGGACTTGCACTGTTTCATCCCAGCATATTCTTTTTGATAATGGCTTTATTAACACTAATCAGCATTCATTTTTTCATTCTGAAAGAAGAAAAATTCCTGCGGAAACATTACGGCGAGGCTTACAAAAAATACCAGGAAAAAACCGGCCGGTATTTTTAGGAGATTATTTCACATGAAGCAGTTTTTCACCTCTATATTCAAACCAATCGTCGTTGGCAATAATTTGAACGGTATGCACTCCCGGTTTTAGTTCCGGTTTAACGCTGGCTTCCCAAATGTGTTCCGAATCGTAATCGCCGCCCATTTTTCGCCAGGGAACCTCACCCAGTTGTTTTTCTTTTTCCTTTTCATCCAATCTCACCGGATCGATTTGAGGAATTCTTTTCATTTCAATCCATTCACCATTGTCCCCTATTTTCATTTTCACCGCCGCATCAGGCAACGCATTGTAAATATTGGCAATCACTTTAATTTCATTTTCAGATGAAACTGCTTCGGGAGCATGAATGTGCATCTGAACATTTTCAGGAACTCCGGCAGTTTTCCATTCCAGTTTCCAGTCGTTTTTATCGATGTGCAAAAAAGCATAACCGTTTGGTGTTCCGTCCGACATCATGGTATGCGGAATTCCAAACTCATTGGGTGCACCGGTCCACCAGGCCCCGCAAACCGTTCCCATGCTAATCATGTGCAGCGGCTCATTTCGGGGGAATCCGGCTTCCTGTCCGATAAATTGATGGTAATGCCGGTGAGTATGGGCAACCAGCGAAAGACTGTTTGAATGACTGGCCAGCAAGTTATAGAATTCCTGTTTTTCAGCCTCATCATGCCATTCCCTTGAGCCCTCCCATGGAATGTGCGCCATTAAAACCAAAAGCTGATCATCATCCAGGCGCTTTATTTCATTTCTGAAAAATTCCAGTTGATTCTCGCCAAGCCCGGTGCGGTAGTAACGTTCGTCACCATCAATTATCCACCGTACATTGTCGAGCACAATAAAATGTGCAGGGCCATGGCTGAACGAATAATAAGAAGGCCCGAATTTTTTGTACCAGGTGCCGCGCGCCTCAATGCTGTTGTTGCCGGTATAATCAAAATCATGGTTTCCAGCCACATACCACATTGGAATTCCAATGGGCGAAAGGCTCCCGGTAAGGTGATCGTAAATGGATAAATCATCGAAAACCACGTCGCCCAGCGTTACGCCAAAATCGGCATCGGTTCCAATCAGTTCAGGAATAACATCTTTTGACATGAAATAGATTTCTTTATTATCGCGGGGCTGGGTATCACCAAAAATGAGTGCTTTTATTTTATCCGGTTCTTTTGAGGGAAGCAGAGGAAAATCAACCGATAAGGGAAGCTGTCCTGTTGGCGCAAGCCCTTCGTATTTTGTTCCTGAAATACCGGTGGTACTGTACATTTTATAAAATCGCGGAATCTGATTTTCGTCAACCGGTACTGCCCAATTTCGGGGTTTGATAACAAATACAGCCGAATTATTGCGAAGCGGAAGTTCATACTCTCCTTTTCGGTCAGTTACAGTAACATCGCGGCTATTTGATACTGCAATATTTTTAAGTGGCTTGTCTCCGGAATCGAAAACGCCATTTTCATTTTTATCGTGAAAAACAATTCCTTTGACTGTTGATTGTGTTTGTGCATAAAGTGAATAATTGGTTAATGCTGTCAAAAGAAGCAATACTGTTGCAAAAACCAGTGTTGACGATTTTCTCATGATTCCTGTATTTTATTTTTAATGAATAAGCTTAAACGAAAATAACATTTGCAGAAAATAAAAGTTGATTTTTGATATCGGAAACTTTCCGGGAAAAATAGTGATAGCAAGAATAGAATTTGGGATTTCAGCAAGACATCTTTAAAATCAGTTGGTTACTGCTTTAAAATAAAAATCCCCTCATCGGTGCAAAACCAAATGTTGTTTTGATTATCCACTTTTACGCTTTTAATGAAAACCTCGGGTATTTGGCCTTCGGTGGAGCGGCGCCACTCCTGTCCGTCATAAACAAAATAGCCGGGATAATCGCCCTCAACTGTTCCATATCCGTAAACCCAGACATAATCACGCTTGTCGATAAACATCCGGGGTAAAATTGAAAAATGAAAATCCGTTTCAAATTTTTTCCATTTTTTCCCATCGAAAAAAGCCAGATAGTTTTCATTACCAAATGAAGATGATAATGAGTAATCTACAGTCACAAATGCTTCACCTTTCGAGTTAATGGCAAGACTTGAAATCCAGTAAAAACTGCCATCTCCCCCGAGTTGTTTCCAGTTGTTCTGATTATCAATTCTAAAAACGGCAGAATTTCCAACGGTTCCCAGCGTCGCAAAATACACCCGGTTGTCCCGGTCCACTTTCAGGTTCTGAATGACATGCTGATTCAGGATTGAATTTTCAGGAGTAAAAAGGCTGAATGTACCGCTGTCATAACACATCAAACCACCGAGATTGTGAGCAGCACTGCCAAACCAGACTTTTCCATTGGGAGCAACTTCCACTTCATTCACATAATCACGCGGCAATCCGGCATTTTTAGAAGTGTAAAAAGTAAATTCGCCTTTGGAAAATCGAGCCAGGCCTTTCTCTTTTGTTCCCAGCCAAACTCTTCCGTCGGGCGAAACGGAAACATCCTGAATTACTGTTCCGGCTGAGTAGGATTGTGTGTTCAAACCATCGTAAAAAATCAGGTTACTCCCCGAAGCAATCCAGGCGTTTCCATCCTTGTCGAAGTCAACACAGGTAATGTTTTCGCCCTTTAATACCCATTCCGAAATGTCAAAATTGATTTCCTCTGAAAATTCGTTTAGTACAATTTCGTCGTCTTTATTGCAGGAAAAAAGAAACAAAAGCAGGATGAAGAAAAAATAGAATAGTTTCATAACGGTTTTTTTATCAAGATGATAAAATCGGTTTTAAGGTTGCGTCAGGATTAAATAAAGTAGCTGGAATATTGAACAGGTGATCCGCCAGCTGGGGGACACCAGTTCAATTTCTAAGCTCAACGTTAAAATACCTTTTCGCCTGCAATCCAGGTACTTTCAATTTTTGCATGTAAAACTTCCTGCTGCGAAGCAGTCATCAAATCGGTGTCAAGAATCACAAAATCGGCATATTTGGCGGGCTCGAGACTGCCTTTTTCCTTTTCTTCGAACGAAGCTTTGGCCGGCCAGATGGTCATGGACCTCAACGCCTGTTCGCGTGTTAATGCCTCCTCAATCAGGAAACCGCCTTCGGGCCAGCCATCGTGACCAGTGCGGAAAACAGAAGCATAAAATGTAAACAGTGGGTAAATTTCTTCTACCGGAAAATCGGTGCCATTGGGCAGCCAGCCCAATTGGTTAAGTAATGATTGGTATGCGTAAGCTCCGTTATTCAGGCGTTCTTCACCTAAGCGGTCGCCGGCCCAGTACATGTCGGACGTAGCGTGCGTAGCCTGCACCGATGGAACAATGGAAAATCGGGCAAACTTCTCTATATCATCAGGATAAATAATCTGAGCATGTTCGATGCGCCAACGGCGGTCGTTTTTACCTTTCAAAAATTTTCCGTAAGTATCCAGCATGAGGCGGTTGGCGCCGTCTCCAATGCAGTGAGTGGCTACCGCAAAGTTGTTTTCGTAAGCCTGCCGGCAAATGTTATCGTAATATTCCTGTGCTTCAATCTGAATCCCGCTGTTTCCAGGATCGTCGGAATAGTCTTCCAGCAGCAGTGCACCCCGCGAACCAAGTGCTCCATCGGCAAAAAGTTTTATGGTATTCACAACCAGGCGTTCCTCCTTTTTCGGACCGTTTTTCACAAAATATTCGAAGTTCTCTTCCGAAGGATTCAGCATGGCGTTGATACGCATTTTCAACTCGCCGGATTTTTGCATCTCTTCCATCAGCAAAGCCGTTGACTTATCCAGTCCGGCATCGGTAACCGAAGTGAGTCCGGCACCAAAACAGTTTTTCTGTGCTTCCAGCAGGCCAAGCCTTTGCTGTTCAGATGTAATTGGCGGAATCAGCCGCGAAACCAGTCCCATGGCATTGTCGATGAGAATTCCGGTGGGTTGGTCGTTTTTCAGTTCCACCAAACCGCCTGTCACTTTGGTTTCGGCAGTAATTCCGGCCATTTCCAGCGCTTTGGAATTGCACCAGCCGGCATGCCCGTCAACCCGAACCAGGTAAACCGGGATGTCGGGAAACAGTTCATCAAGTTTGGTATTATCCGGAAATTCAGCCACTTGCCAGTCGTTTTGGTCCCAACTTCGACCCAAAACCCACTCGCCGCCAAATTTTTCGTGGTGCGCCACAATGATTTCATAAATCTCTTCGGGTCCCGATGTTCCCCGCAAATCGGCATATTGCATCAGGTTTTCGCCATAACCGTTAAAATGTGTATGGGCATCATTAAATCCGGGATAAACAAATTTCCCCGCAGCATCCAGAATATTTTCAGAAGTATATTCAGCCAAAATTTCTTCGGTACTTCCGGTTGAAACAATTTTTCCGTCCACTACAGCAAAGCTTTCCACTTTTGTGAACGCATCATTAAGGGTATAAACCGTGCCGTTGGTTACAATCAAATCGGCTGGTTTTTGCGTATTGCATGAAATCATCGCTATCGAAATAAGTAAAACAAAAACAATTTTCCTTCTCATTTTTAGTCGTTTAAGCCTGGAATGACAACAAAGATAAATTTAAAATGATTGGGGATTGATATTTCTGAAATGTAGTAACAACCTCAAATGCTTTTTCGTTGGTAGTAAAAAAATTAATCATGCGGAAACTCTGTGCGTATTTACAGATGATTCCAGCTGTTCAACCATTTCGCTTAAGGCAATGGTTTGGATAAATCCCTTTACTGAAAGGTCTTCACCTAAAGATTCCCAGGTAACTCCAACTCCATTTCCAATTAATTTCCATTGCAGAAGTTCATTTTCTGTGGCATTTTTGAGACGCGGGTAAAAAGAAATTTTTGTTTCAAGTATTTTACCCGTATTTAAAATAATGCCAATCAAATCCAACTCCCTGTCTATAACCAGATTTTTGATTCGCAATCCCTTTTCAAAAATCAGAATATCAAGGGGGTCTTTTGATTTAATGTCTGCTTTATTGTTTTTTAAAGTATTCATCCCACATTCTTTTTAAATAATCTGAATTCTCTTTAATAATTTCTTCAATTTCTTTCTGTTGTTTTGAAGTAAAACCATAAAAATATGCTGTTTCAATAATTGGTTCCAGCCAAACCTTTCCATTGGCATCGGCTTTGGTTATATGAATATGCATTGGTTCAGCATTTTCATTGCTAAAAAAATAAAACCGGTATCCTTTTATTCTTAATACTACAGGCATAACGAATTCAAAGTTACTGATAAAAATTCATTTATCTCACCCCAATAATGAATTCAAAAATACTCTGTAATAGTAAAACAAAAACCCACAAATCTTTCAATAATAAATAGTTAAACATTATTCAGCCGGTAATTCAAGCTGTTTTTTCTGGTTATTTGAATTTTTCCGCCATTTTCTTGCTGGCCTGCATTTTCAACATATTGACATATCTCAATACATTGGTTGATGTTTGACCTCAAATAAATTATTATTGAAAACGTTAAACAATTTTCCAGTTTATTTTTTATACTTTAGCGCGTTAGAAAATTTAAACCAGCGGAATGTTTACAATAGGCATATTTACAACACATTTACCCTACATAGCTTTTGTGGTGTTCTATGCTTTTTTTCTGCTTTTTGGAGTCAACAAAGCTTCTTCCGGAGAAATAGAGTGGGGCGAAAATAACCTTGTACTTAAAGTACCGGCAGGAGAATCAAACGGGTCTGACTCTGCTGAATCCTTAAACTACCATTACCATCAGGGAGCAGGCATTTTTTCGCCCGGAACCAACGAACATTCTGCATTTACAGAAACTATACAACATACTTCATATCCTCCGGAAAATACCCGGAAATGGTATTTTTCACAGGCCCTCTTCAGCCGGCCACCTCCTGTTTTATCATAGTTTGCTTATCCTCCCAGGTTAAAACTAATCTGTGGAACAGGTTTTGAATGTATTAAAACTTCAAAACTCAAACATTTCTTATTTCACTCATTTTCAACAGAAAAGCACAATTATGATAAGCCTCATAGGAATCAGTTACAAAACATCGGCAGTTGAAGTCCGGGAGCAATTCTCGCTGGCAAAAGAAGATATTATTCCCTATTCGGAGTTGCTGCAAAAGGAAACCGGCATTTCCGATTTGGTGGTTTTGTCCACCTGCAACCGCACCGAAATCTATTTTTCGCAGGACAAATACGGTTTCCATTTGGCTGCCAAACTGGTTTACAAAACCCTGAAACATTTCAAAGGAATAGAACAAAAACACTGGCATTCGTTTTACAGTTATGCCGATGAAGATGCTGTGAAACACCTGTTTGAGGTTGCCTCAGGTATCGATTCCATGGTTATTGGTGAAGACCAGATTATCGGTCAAATTAAGGAAGCTTACATGTTTTGCACCGAAGCGGCACTTACCGACGCAGTCCTGATGCGCCTTTTCCAAAAATCATTCGAGGCAGGTAAACGTGTGCGCACCGAAACCAAAATAAAAATGGGAACAACCTCGGTGAGCGGAGCAGCCGTTCAAAAGTGCATCAATCTGTTCGAAAACCTATCCAGCAAACGGGTTTTGATGATTGGCGCCGGCGAAACCGGAAGCCTGGTTTTGCAAAATTTCCATAAGAATGGCAATCCGAAAATTACCGTCACCAACCGCACCGAAGAGAAAGCAAGTAAACTGGCCGGCAAACACAATTGTACCATCTTGCCGTTTGAGCAGATGGCCAGCCATTTGTTTCTGTACGATATTGTGATTGTGGCTACCGGCTCCAAAAATCCGCTGGTAACGCGCGAAATGGTTGAAGAATCGCTTAATATCCGCAAAAACCAAAAACAGGTTTTTATTGATATTTCCGTTCCGCGAAACATTGAAAACAGCATAGAAGAGCTGGATGCTGTTCAGCTTTTTACCATCGACGATTTCAATGAAATCATTCAAACCAACATGGAAAAGCGTAAAGACAGTCTTGAAACTGCCCATGAGATTATCAGTGAAATTGTTGATGATTTTTCTGAATGGCTGGCAAGTCGCTCGTTAAAGCCTGCAATTCAGGCCATTACCTATAACCTGCAGAAAATTTCCAAAGAAGAGGTTTCAGGATACAACAAAGTGGATTCGGAAGAAATTCAAATGGCCATCAATGAATTTTCAAAGCATTTGGCTCAAAAATACACCCGGTTGTTTATTAAAAACCTGAAGGAAATGACAGCCAACGGCAAAAAAACCGATACCCTGAAACTGGTAAACGAACTCTTTAGCATCAGCGAATAATCGTTTTCATGAAGAAAAATTGTGTAAAAATAGGCACGCGGGGCAGTCAGCTTGCCCTGTTTCAGGCCGAATTAACCAAAGCAAAACTGCTGGAAAAATTTCCCGAAATTGAAGTGGAAATTGTAATCATCAAAACCAAAGGCGATAAAATTCTGGATGTAGCTCTTTCCAAAATCGGCGACAAAGGCTTGTTTACCAAAGAAATTGAAAATGCTTTGCTGGCTGGAGAAGTGGATATTGCCGTGCACAGTCTGAAAGACCTTCCCACCACCCTGCCCGAAGGATTAAAGCTTGGTGCGGTGCTGGAACGGGCCGAATTTCGTGATGCACTGGTGAGCAAAGACGGCCGCAAACTTCACGAACTTACAGAGAATGATGTGATTGCCACCTCCAGCCTGCGCCGCAAAGCCAGTCTACTGCGGTACAACAAAAATTTTCAGATTGTGGATATCCGCGGAAATGTGAACACCCGGCTGCGTAAAATGGAGGAAGGTTTTTGCGATGCCATGATTATGGCCGCTGCCGGTTTGCAACGCCTGGAACTGGATAATTACATCACGGAAATTATCAGCCCCAAAACCATTGTTCCCGCTGCCAGCCAGGGAATAATTGCCATAGAATCGCGCATTGGCGACGCAACTACCGAAAAACTTTTAGATGCAATAAATCACGCTCCTTCGTGGATTGCCGGAGAGGCCGAACGCGGTTTTCTGCGTGCCATCGAAGGCGGCTGCCAGGTGCCTGTGGGCTGTTTTTCAAAACTGAACGGAGAAGAAATTACCCTTACCGGTTTTGTTGCCTCAACGGACGGCTCAGTTTATTTGCTCGAAACCGAAACCGGTTCGGTTGACCAACCCAAAGCAACCGGGGAAAAACTGGCTCAAAAACTCATTGAACGTGGCGCTGCAAAAATTATGGAGGAAGTCCGGAATCAATGACGTTACCGCTTCAAAATAAACTGTTTATTTCAACCCGTCCTGCCGGTACTTCCGGCGAGCTGAGCCGTTTATTGCATGAAGCCGGAGCCTCGCTGCTCGAATTTCCGCTTATCGAAATCAAAGCTGCAACTTTGTCTTCGGATGAACAACAACTGTTTTCCCGGCTCGAACAATTTCAGTGGATGATTCTGACCAGCCCCAACGGTGTGCGGTATTTTTTTGAATTTCTGCAGGAATTGACCGGAAGCCAAAAGCTGCCGGAAAGCCTGCAAATTGCCGTTATCGGGGACAAAACCAGCAAAACGCTGGAAAAATACGGATACCGGGCAGCTTTTGTCAACCCCGGTTCCACAGCCGAAGATTTTGTTGAACCATTTGCACGGCACATCGCAACCGAAAATTCAAAAACGAAGATAGTGCTGCCTCTCGGAAACCTTGCCCGGAATGTGATTCAGGACCATTTGGAAAAGTTGGTAGATTGTACCCGAATTGATATTTATCAAACTGAAATGCCCGAAAAAACAGACAAATCCATTGCGAAAAAAATCGAAACCAACCGATACGACATGCTCATTTTTACCAGTCCGTCGGGAATACACCATTTTACTGCGCTTTTTCCGAAACTGAGTAAAAAGAATATTCGTATGGCCTGTATTGGCGATATTACTGCAGGTGCGGCCCGCGAAAAAGGTTTTAATCCCCTCGTGGTTGCCCAAAACAGTTCGTCAGCCGGAATCGTAGAATCCATTTTAAATCATTATATTTCAAAAACATAAAAAAGACATAACTATGACATTTCCAGTAACAAGACTTCGTCGTTTGCGCAGTTCGGAAGTAATCCGCAACCTGGTGCGCGAAACCACCCTCACACGAAACGACCTCATGATGCCGCTGTTTGTTTGTCCCGGGAAAGGCGTGGACAATCCCATCTCTTCCATGCCGGGAAACTCGCAGCTATCTGTCGATAAACTCGTTGAAAAAGTCAAAGAACTGTATGGCAAAGGTGTTCAGTCGGTGTTGCTTTTCGGAATTCCTGAATCGAAAGACGAAACCGGAGAAGTTGCCTGCCAGCATAACGGAATCGTTCAGCAGGCTGTCCGGGCGCTGAAAAAAGAAGTTCCCGGGTTGTACCTGGTTGCCGACATCTGCAACTGCGAATATACTTCGCACGGACATTGCGGCACCATTGTGAACGGCGACGTGCATAACGACCTCACCCTGGAAACCCTGGCCAAACAGTCGGTTTCGCTGGCCGAAGCCGGTGTGGATATGGTGGCGCCCAGTGACATGATGGACGGACGTGTTGGAGCTATTCGTTCGGCACTCGACAAAAAAGGATTTTACAACACGCCCATTATGGCCTATTCGGCAAAATATGCGTCGGCATTCTACGGTCCGTTCCGCGAGGCTGCCGAAAGTGCACCACAGTTTGGCGACCGCAAGACCTATCAGATGGACCCGGCAAACGGCGACGAAGCCCTGCGAGAAGTAGAACTCGACATCGAGGAAGGTGCTGATATTGTGATGGTAAAACCTGCCCTGAATTACATGGATATCATTTTCAGGGTGAAAAATACCTTCAACATGCCGGTGGCTGCTTATAACGTCAGTGGTGAGTTCGCCATGGTAAAAGCCGCGGCTGCCAGGGGATGGATAGACGAAAAAAGAATTGTACACGAACTGCTCACCGGGCTGAAACGCGCCGGCGCCGACATCATTATTTCGTACCATACACAGGAAATTATTCAGGATTTATAGTTTTTAGTCATCTGATGACTTGTTAGTTTTCTCAGAGTAGTCATCTGATGACTTTCTTTAAAATTTTTTAAGAGAATGAATTTCAACAAAAGCATAAAAGCATTTCAGGAAGCACAAAAACATATTCCCGGCGGAGTGAATTCACCGGTGCGGTCGTTTGGCAGTGTGGGCGGTAACCCGCCCTTTATTGCCAAAGCATCCGGCTCAAAAGTTACTGATATCGATGGGAATGAATACATCGACTATGTGGGTTCGTGGGGCCCCATGATTTTAGGCCACGCACATCCCGCTGTAGTGGAGGCCATTCAAAAAACAGCGGCTTTGGGAGCCAGTTTTGGCGCACCCACAGAACTGGAAACGGAAATGGCGCAACTCATCAAAAAGCTGGTGCCGTCCATCGATATGGTTCGCATGGTGAATTCCGGTACTGAAGCCACCATGAGTGCCCTGCGCCTGGCACGGGGTTACACCAACCGCAACCTCGTAGTAAAATTTGAAGGATGCTACCACGGGCATAACGACAGCTTTTTAATTCAGGCGGGTTCGGGCGCCTTAACTTTTGGAACGCCCAACACACCTGGTGTGACCGAAGGAACGGCACGCGATACGCTTAGCGCACAGTTTAACGATCTCGCTTCGGTGGAACAGTTATTCAACAAACACAAAAACCAGATTGCCGCTGTTATTCTCGAACCCATTACCGGAAACATGGGTGTGATAATACCTGAACGGGAATTTATTGAAGGCCTGCGAAAATTATGCAGCGAAAACAACACCGTCCTCATTTTCGACGAAGTGATGACTGGTTTCCGTCTGGGAAAAGGCGGCGCACAGGAGTTGCTTGGTGTTACACCCGATTTAACCACGTTTGGGAAAATAATCGGCGGCGGGTTGCCGGTTGGCGCTTACGGCGGAAAACGGGAAATAATGGAAATGCTAGCGCCCAAAGGACCGGTATACCAGGCCGGAACACTTTCGGGAAATCCGCTGGCCATGGCCGCCGGAATTACTACCCTCAGGCTGCTGGACGAAACTCCGGATTTTTACAAAAATCTGGAAAAAACATCAGCTCTGCTGGAGGAAGGTTTGCAGAACAACCTGAAAGAACTGCAGTTTGACGGGGTAATCAATCGCGTGGGTTCCATGTTTACTTTGTTTTTCACCAAAGAAAACAGTGTAAATTCATTTGCCGATGTCAAAAAATGCGACACTGCATTGTTCGCCGAATATTTCAGGATGTCGCTGGAAAGTGGGATTTACCTGGCACCGTCGCAGTACGAAGCCGGTTTTGTTTCAGCAGCGCATACGAAAGAAGATATTGAAAATACAGTAAAAGCCAGTTACCTGGCTTTGAAAAAATTAAAAGGTTAAAGCATGGCGGAACCCATTTTATTGCAGACTTTAAAAGGAAAACCCACTTCACGCCCGCCGGTTTGGTTTATGCGGCAGGCGGGGCGGGTTTTGCCCAATTACCTGAAATTGAAGGAAAACTACACCTTCTGGCAGATGATGCAACAGCCCAAAGTGGCCGCAGAAGTGACCCTGATGCCGGTGTACGATTTGGGCGTGGATGCCGCCATTTTGTTCAGCGATATTTTGGT
The DNA here is from genome assembly GCF_041687215.1 of Mariniphaga sp. Taxonomy (NCBI): domain Bacteria; kingdom Pseudomonadati; phylum Bacteroidota; class Bacteroidia; order Marinilabiliales; family Prolixibacteraceae; genus Mariniphaga; species Mariniphaga sp. Next base: position 160,056 of record NZ_JAWLCI010000001.1, on the reverse strand, counting down.
GATTCCCTACGCCATGGGCATGGGCCTCGATTTTACCGATAACGGACCGGTTTTCGAAAAACCTTTGGCACAGCGCAGCAATCCGCTGGCAGGGCTAAATTCGGATCCTTCAAAGCTGAATTACATTTATGATGTGGTGGATGAAATCATCAAAACCCGTCCGGCGAATATTCCACTCATTGGTTTTTGCGGTGCGCCGCTCACCGTACTGTTGTTTATGTTGCAGGGGTTGGGCCGCAAAGGCGATTTCCCGGATGCAGTGAAATTTATATACCAACATCCGGAAACTACCCAAAAACTGGTGGATGCCATTACAGAACTTTCCATTGTTTATGCAAAAGAACAAATCAAACACGGAGTAGAAGTATTTCAGCTTTTTGATACACATGCAGGTTTGTTACCGTTCGATTTGTATAAAAAACTGTTTTTGCCAGCAACGGTAAAAATGGCAAATGCGGTCCGGGACGAAAACACGCCTTTTATCTTTTTCCCGAAAGGATTGGGAACTGGCATTGCTGAAATTACACCCGAACATGCCGATTTTTTAAGCATCGACTGGCAAACTTCACTGCCTGCTGCCAGAAAACTGGTGCATCCGAAAATCGGGTTGCAGGGTAACATCGACCCGCGATTGCTCTTTGCAGGCAGGGAAGAAATAGAAAAAACGCTGAACAGTTACATCGAATTCGGCAGTCGAAATCAGAATTGGATTTTCAACCTGGGGCACGGATTTATTCCGGGATTACCTTATGAAAACGCCCGGTTTTTGGCCGATTGGGTAAAAAATACCGACTGGAGACGAAAGAGCTAAAATTTTTGATTCCAAATAAATTGAAAAGCTGCTTAGGAACAAACGATTTCTGAACGGCTTTTTTATTTCATATCGAGTTTTCAACCTGTTTTCGAATCCGGTCAAACACAACCTTACTTTTAACTTCAAATACTAAATTCGTTCGATTAATTCAGTCTTTAACCATTCAAACGCCTCTTTCTGATTATAATTGACACCCGGGCGTAAAAGACCTTCTAAATCTCCAATAAACTCCGGGCTGTTTTCCTTTTCTTCAATATTAGATAAAAATTTCTTTTTCCCCGGAGGCCTTTTCCCTGTTGCGAATGAAGTGTATTCTTTAAAACAGTGTATAATTTCTTCATAATTCAAATTAAAATGTTGGCGGGCATAATTCAAGTCAAATAAGTCCCGTCCTTTACTCCGTTGATATAATGCCCTTAATTTTGTGCCAAGTAATTCATTTATTGTATAAGTTCTGATGTTGGCTATTCCTGAAAACCATTCATTGTTTACTTCATACGAAAAAACAACCCAGTCAAGTAATTTGAAATGTTCCCTGCAATTAATCTCCAGCTTTAATCGCATCCGTATTTCTTCATACTCCGAAGTAAAACGATAAAGAGCTTTTGCTCCGTGTCCTTTAACCTGTGTTACTCTTTCTTCTTCAAAAAATGAGATAACTTCTCCAATTCGTTGCATAATTGGTTTTATTGGACCTGGCTTAACCTGAACCAAATCAATATCTTCAGAATATCTTGGTGTCGGACTGAGATATAATTTGTGCAAAGCTGTTCCACCTCTGAATGCCAGGTTTTCCCTTAGAAATTCATCATTAAAAATTTCAACGAGTACACGTGAGAGAATTAAATCCTGCTCCACCTGCGCAAATTCTTTCCAGGGGGCAAATTTCTGCCATCTTGCAATATATGGACGTGGAATCATAAATCGCTTTCTAATTTAACATTCACATCAACCTTCCATTTATTATTTACGGCTCCCGGTTTTTTGTTGGATTTTGGACTTAACAACACCGGAAAAATTTCCAATGATTTTAAGCGATCAAATATGATTTTCTGAAAATTTTCATTTATTCCCAATTCCCCGAGTATAAAACCAAAACGTTGCAACGTACTTTTACTGGGATACCATCTCAACAGTTCAAGCAAATCTGATTCTTTTAATTCTTCTGTAAGTTCTTCAATGGTGGCAAACATCCTGCTTATTCCCCCCAGCTTAGTTTGATGGTGAATTAAATCAGCTATTGTTAAAGCCGGACTTGATATTTTATACATCCCGGCATCCGATTTTTTAATCTGAATATTTTTTTCAGACCATTTACTTGTTGTAAAAAAACGTATGTCTATATTGTTTTTTGAAATATCATTAAATTTAGGCCTTTCGATGATTACATAATCTCGTTGAATTTGCTGATGGCCTGATCCGTGAAACTTTGCAGCGGAAAAAAGAGCGACGTAGTAATTTCTTTTTAAAAACGAAAATAGTTTCTCACAATAAAGCTGTATCGGCAATTTTTGAGCTGATGAGTATCTGGGTGGAATTATAAGATAGAATCCTTTTCTGAGATTAACAATCTCTCCTTTTTCGGCAAGCCTTAAAAGTTCAAACTTCAATGAAGTTCCTTTACTGCCTGTTTCCCTTGCAACTTCTTCAAGTGAAAAGGAATAATCTTCTACTGATAATAAATATTTGATATATTCTTTAGCATTCACTTTAGTAATTTTTCTATAAAAGTAGCAAATAACGATACTTTACTCAAATTTTTACTAAGATTTTTTAATTTTCTTTACTTGAAAAAATGTATGTTGTATCTTGGCTTTCAGTTGCAAGAAACAAAACAATGCTACCGGCAAACAGTGAAATACAACTTCAATACTTATCTTTGGGCGAATTTTTTACAGAAAATTAAAAACAGAGAACCAGATAAACAGGAAAAACAGATTTACCAGTTTTTGTTGGTTTTATGAAAAATGAAAAGAATTGAAAACATAGCAGAAACCTATCAACATTTGCAGACTGAGATATGCAGCAGTCTTGAAAATGCTGATGGCAAAGGGAAATTCTCTCACGACAATTGGGAAAAAGAGATTGGTGGCGGAGTTACTGCTGTTTTGCAAAACGGAGTCATTATAGAAAAAGGCGCGGTGAACTTTTCGTTTGTCAAAGGAAAGTTTTCCTCTCGAATGGAGAAGTTATTGTGTGAAAAGGCGGAAAATTATGCAGCCACCGGTGTCTCCTCCATTTTACATCCCGAAAATCCGTGGATGCCGATTATCCACATGAACGTAAGGTATTTTGCCCTCGACAACGGCATTTCGTGGTTTGGCGGCGGAATTGATTTGACCCCCCACATCATTGAGCCGGAAAATACAGCGGAATTTCACACTGCCTTAAAAACAACGTGCGACCAGTTCGACAGCCGTTTTTATCCTGAATTTAAAGAGTGGGCCGATGATTACTACTTCCTGCCTCACAGGAACGAAACCCGCGGTGTGGGCGGCATTTTTTTCGACCGGCTCAAATATGACAGTCAGGAAGAATTTGAAAAACTGTTCAATTTTACCGTGGCTTTATCGCAACTCTATCCGGTTATTTACACCAGTTTTATGAAAAAGCATAGCAACCGTCCTTATTCGGAACGCGAAAAAAACTGGCAGGCATTGCGCCGTGGCCGCTACGTGGAGTTCAACCTGATGCATGACCGTGGCACCAAATTCGGACTGGAATCGGGTGGAAACACCGAATCCATCCTGGCCAGTTTGCCGGCAGGTGCAGCGTGGGAATACAACTATTCGCCCCAGCCGGGAGGATTTGAAGAAAAAACTCTCAGTCTGCTCAAAAAGGGCATCGACTGGATAAATCCTAAAAACAATCCATGATTTTTTCAACACACATACCGCTTTTTTTCACCAACCTGCTGAGCCTGGAGTGGCGGATTTTCTACACCTGCCTGGCCACCATCATTGTGAATTTGCCGTTCGGTTACCTGCGCGGCGGACTGCAAAAACTTTCGGTGTGCTGGTTTGTGGCCATCCATGCGCCGGTACCGCTGGTCATTCTAATCCGGCAGTTTCACGGGCTGGAATTAAGCTGGTCGCTGGCGCCGTTTCTATTGGGCAGTTTTTTCATCGGGCAGTTTCTGGGCCGGAAAATCTGGTCGGTTTGGCCTTTACGCAAAAAGCAATACTCGTGCGCTTTGAACCAATGGTTCAACTGATTTTCTTTTCTAAAAAAATTAGTGGTATTTTTCTTTTTCGTTCCCGAAATCACTTCACAAAACCAGCCAGTGCATAAACCAAGGCAGCCTGCCAGTTGATTGCAACTTCGTTGTGGCTGTACGATTCTTCCACATCCACCCAGTCAGTGGCTGTATGGCCGCCACCAACAATGTAGCCGGGCCACGGTGCTTCAATTCCATCAGCTCCTGAGCGGCGGTCGTGCGGGTTCATGGGCGGATTGAGGCCCAGTCCGGTGACAAACGACCGGTTGTAAAAATTGTGCCCTAGAATATGGTTCACTGCATCCAGCGCGGTTTCAACGTAATCGTTGTTCGGTTGAAGTTTATTGGCCACCTGCAGGTTTACCGTTTGGCGGGTAACAGTGCCGTTGCAACCCCAGTAGTAACGGCCTGCCAGCGGACGGTTATACACATCTTCCTGTGCTTTTTTTACCAGTGCATCTGCATTATCGATGATTTTCTGCCGGATGGTTTTTGCAACTTCCGCGTTTTTACCTTCTCTTTTTGAGAGAGCATAAGTGAACATACCCAGGTTGGAAACATCGCTCCAATCCCAGTTTTCATCGATTTCAAACTCCATTTCAGTTGCACGATTTTCAAAATCGGCCAGGCATTGCGGGTCGCCGGTGGTTTGCCACAATTCGGCAGCCGCCCACAGGCGGTCGTCCACATCGCGCGACTGGTAGCCACCCGTGCGAAAATCGCCTTGTTCGAATCTCTTGTATTCAGGATTTTTCTGCAACAACCGGTAGCTTACCCAGGCAGCATCGAGGCATTTTTTGGCATAAGTTGCATCGTACGGTTCAAAATATCGGGCAGCCATGGCCATCATGGCTACAAAATCGGCAGTGGCAGCCGAGCTCCACTCGGTGAAATAGCGTTTTTCATGGTCATCCTGCGGCATAATAAAACCGGAAAAGCTGGTGCGTGTGAGTTTGTGTGAAACTCGCCCTGAGCCGTCGGGATATTGCATTTTCAGAATCCAGTCGATTTCCCATTTCAATTCTCTGAGGAATTCAGGATAACCAGAGGCTGTTTCAGGCAGCTCATAATCAATTTGTTCCAGGTTTTCCTTAAAGTGGTCCCAGGCATAAAACAGCACACCAACCGTAACACCTGCATTTACAATGTATTTACCGTGGTCGCCGGCATCGTGCCAGCCACCGGTGCCGTCGCGCTGTGAGCCGGGATTGCCGATATAATCTTCATACCCGTCGTTGAGGTGACAGTCATCCGTTTCATAAATATTTCCATCGTATTCACCCCTGACGGCCATACCGCATCGCCACAAATAAAAGGCACGATAGCTGGTTTTGGTGGCAAAACGGAAAATATCACCGGCAATTTCAAATTCGGTGGACTTACCTACGCCCGGCACTTCCACGAAATATTTTCCCGGGGTTTTCAGAGCCGAAAAATTGGCCGTCCAAACGTTTTGGTTTACGTCCTTCTGAAATTCGGGTCCGGTTGTTTTTCCGGAGAAAACTTCATTGCCGTTTTCGGCATTCACCACTTTAAAGGATTCACATTGGTGGGGAATAACAGCCGTTTTTTTGTATTCCGGCAAAAACCCAATGGAGTTCAGGTGCACCGGAAACGATTGTCCGAAAACTGAAAATGAAAGGATTAACAAAAAAACCAGGGAGGAAACTACTCTTCTCATTACTGTTGATTTAGGTAAAAAATATTTTTCAGGGTTGAAGATATGGAAATTTTTTTAATTGTGGAATTTACAAAAAGAAGAAGTATTCCCTGATATTCCAAATTGGATTTATAACAACTTTTTAAAAAAATTGAACCAAGTTTACAGTAAAAAGCCTGTCAGTAGAAGTAATCAAATGTTATTTTAAAAAGTTCAAAAGTTCAATTTTAATTAAAAAGCAAGTACTGCTTCTATATAATTTTCAACTTTCTCCTATGTGTATAAACTATTTGACTTATAGTGTGTTGTTGAATCAGGTTATAAAGAATAGGTCGTTTCCACATTAGAAAAAAAGAATAAAATCAGTCAAGTTAAATCAATTTTTAATTTCAATATAAGATATACGTGTCTTTTTATTTTGTATATTATGAATCTGGTAAAATGATAAAAATAACACCATAATTATTAATTAAAATGAAAAAAGTAAGTGATTCTGAGATTAATTCAACACGGGAAGCCATTCAGGAAACGACCCGGATTTTTGAACAATCTATGGCAAATGCAGATGCGGCAGGTGTTGCCGGTTGCTATACGGAAGATGCAGAGTTTATGGCTCCCAACGGTGAGTCAATAAAAGGAAGGAAGAATATTCAAACAACCATGGAGGAATACATCAGCCAGGGTTTTACACAGTACAAAGTAACCTCATCAATTGTGTATGGAAATACTGGTGTGGTTGGTGTACAAACAGAATATAAACTCAGCCAACAAGGTGGAAAAAATATGGATATTGGAAAATCGATTCAACTCTGGAAACAGGAAGATGGCGTATGGAAAATATTCAGAGATTGTTTTAATTCGAATTTACCGGCTGGCTCATAAAATATTTGTTGTCGAATTTCGGTAAAAATCAATTTGATATTCTATTCAAGGGAATCGGAATTTCTGTATTTCATTTATTAACCATTAAATTATTTATCATGCATCAGGTATCTAAACATCACGCAGAACATTTTGCCCGGCAATTATTGCATGCGCATCAAAATCTTTCTGAAGAAAAACAAATTGGGTTGGGAGGCCCCGGCGCTGAAACACTTGAAGCCTTATTTTTAGGCACTCATGGCGGCAATGCCAAATTTTTACATGAAATGCTCACACGTGCCCTGGAGGGTCATATCCAATTCAGGAAAAATTATTATCCTGATGATCCGGATTATATCGATACTTCCATTCAAAACTCTGCTGGTTTTGAAAACACCATGCAATTGATGGTAAATGAGCTTGATAAACTCATTTCACAATTACAGGAATCGGGTACTTTTTTCAGTATGCGCAGCATTGGACACATGTTGTGGGACACAACCATGCCGGGCATTCTGGGTTATTTTGCAGCCTTGCTGTACAATCAGAATAATGTTGCCGCCGAAGCTTCGCCTGTAACAACTTTGCTGGAAATGTATGTTGGAAATGATTTGTGCAAAATGCTGGGTTACGCTGTACAACCTATTGGTCAAAATACTTCAGAAAAATCATTGCCCGATAACCGGATTACGGGTTGGGGTCATATTACATGCGATGGTTCGGTGGCCAACCTGGAAGGATTGTGGATGGCGAGGAATTTAAAATTTTATCCGGTAAGTGTGCGTGCTGCTATCCAAAATGAAGCTGCTTTTCAGAACATTAAAAATTTTGAAGTAAAACTTGCGAATGGAACTATGGCAACGCTTGCAAACCTTGACGACTGGACGGTGCTTAACCTGGCCATTGATGATGTGCTGGATATTCCAAACCGGATAAATAAGCAATATGGCATTGATACAGAAACGATCAACTCGGCTGTTTCAAAATATTCTGTGCAGGAAATCGGGTATCATCAGATTTTGCAAAAATACCTGCCTTCCATTTGTGAATCTCCCGTATCCATCTGTTCAGGAACCAGGCATTATTCCTGGCCAAAGGGAGCAGCCATTTTGGGAATTGGATCGGATAATATGTGGAGTCTTCCGGTAGATTTAAATGCAAGAATGGATTTAGTTCAACTGCGCCAATCGCTTGATCTTTGTCTTGAAAAGAAAATTCCCCTGATGAATGTAGTGGCAATAATTGGAACCACAGAAGAAAGCTCTGTAGATCCGTTGGCTGACATTCTTATCTTGAGGGACGAATACCGAAATCGGGGTCTTGAATTTGCCATTCATGGCGATGCAGCATGGGGTGGCTATTTCAAAACGATGATGAACAGCAGTGATGAAAGTACTCCTCACTCCTTTAAACAAATAGATGAAGCGGGTATGGCAAAACTGCCTATGAGCGATTATGTAATCAATCAGTACAAAGTTTTACATCATGCCGATTCCATAACCATTGATCCGCATAAATCGGGCTATGTGCCATACCCTGCCGGTGGATTATGTTACCGCAATTCTGCCATGCGAAACCTCGTTTCCTTTACAGCGCCGGTGGTATATCACGGCGGCGTTGATCCCACTGTTGGCGTTTATGGCGTGGAGGGTTCAAAACCCGGAGCCGCCACCGCCGCTGTGTATTTAAGCCACAAGGTGATACGACCCAATATGGATGGCTATGGAAAACTTACTGCCGAATGTTTCTTCAACGCAAAACGTTTATATGCAGCCTTGGTCTGTTTAAATATTGCCGACCTGCCTTTTTTTGTGGTTCCGCTTATCCCCATCCCTGCCATACAACAAGGTCTTGGCCCGGCAGCGGTGCAACAGCAGTATGAATTTATCAGAGACAGAATTGTTAACAAAACCAACGACCAGCTTCTTGCCGACCCGGAGGCATTTCAATTATTTAAAATTCTGGGCGGCGACCAAACCATTGTTACCTACCTGTACAATTTTTATAACAGCAACGGTACGCCAAACAGTGACATGCAGAAGGTGAACGACTTCAATAATGAAATTTACAGGAAATTTAGCTATAAACCTTATGAGGATAATACGCGGAATACCGAAATTGTGGTAACCTCTTCCGCTTTTACCCGCGAGTCAGATGGAAATTTACTGATAGACAGTCTGCGTCAAAGGCTGGGTGTGGTAACTGATCCTGATGCGCCCATAAATTTTATTATCTCTACCTTGATGAATCCCTGGCTCAGTAATACGGTAAATGGTTCTTTTATCCCTCAGTTAATTTCAATTATCACAAAAAATGTTTCGGAAATTGCCGAAGATGTAAAATCCGAAACAACTTAATCAGTAACCACTTAATTAATTAATAATGAAAGCAAAAAATATTTTTGGAGAAAATATTGATGAGATAAAATCAAAGTTTTTGCAGGCTACCAGCGATGGCTTTTCGCCAAATCTTGCCATTGCGTTTTGCTCCATTAAGCAAAACAGAAAAGAAATAACCGATTTTTTAAACGAAAAGAAAGTCGATGTTTTTGGTTCCACAACAGCAGGAGAGATAATTGACTCGGAAGTGATGGAACAATCAACTGTTATTATGCTGCTGGATATAAAAAAGGAGCACTACAAAATATTTCAGGAAGCATCGGCGGACACGTTCAAAATATCCAACAACTTAGCCTTGTTTGCCCAATCATCGTTTGCCAACCCCTCTGTGGTTGTAGTTTCAAGTGGACTGACAATTGATGCAGAACAAATCATTCAAGGATTTCATGCTGTAGATAAAGATATTCCTTTATATGGCGGGCTTGCAGGTGATGATTTAACCATGAAAAACTCGTTTGTATTTAGCAATGATTATGAATCTTCTACTGGCCTGATTGCCCTGGTTTTTGACAATGACAAGATAAATGTACAGGGAATTGCTACCAGCGGCTGGGATAATATTGGCATCGAAAAAACAATTACCAAATCGGTTGGTAACGTGGTTTACACCATTGATGATGAACCGGCAGTAGATGTATTTGTAAAATATTTTCAGTTTACTGAAAGTGTGGACAACACCGCTGAAATTATTGCACAAAACTTTGCCCAATACCCACTGCAGCTTACCAAAGACAATGGAAATACGGTACTGAGAGCGCCTTTAATGGTAAATATTGAAAGCCGTGCCTTAATTTTTGCAGGTGGCATTCCGGAGGGCAGCAAAGTAAAATTCTCTGTTCAGCCCGGATTTGATTTAATCGAAAAAACAACCAAACGGGTAAGCGTATTGAAATCAAGTATCCCCGAAGCCGATGCACTCATTATGTTTTCCTGTAAGGCAAGGCACATGGCTTTAGGACCCATGACAGGCGATGAAGTAGGCATGATTAGAAGTTTATGGGATAAACCTTTAATTGGTTTTTTTACCTATGGCGAAATTGGCACTGCAAAAGACAGTACTTGTGATTTTCATAACGAGACCTGTTCGATGGTCATTTTAAAAGAAAAAAGTTAATGGAGCGATTATTAATTAACCAAACAAATCAATTAATTGGAACAACTAAAAAAAATCATCCAGGAGTTAACTATTTCCGAGGAGGATAAAGCATTAATTTTTCAGCAAATTAAGGCCGTTGAAAAAACCATTGCAATTGCTGAGTTTAAATACAACCGCACGGTTTTGGATAAAGCTGCCATAACGAATGTGCTTAATGCAAGTATTCAGGAAATAGAAAAACAAAAAAAGGATATTGAAGCGGCAAAAAATGAGATCAGCCAGAACCTCATTGAGTTGGATGCCCAAAAAAAATTAATTGAAGAAAAAAATATTGCACTTAACAAAGCAATTAATAAACTTAAATCTACCCAGACCCAGCTCATCCAGGCAGAAAAAATGGCCAGCCTTGGCGAGCTCACCGCCGGCATTGCACATGAAATACAGAACCCGCTGAACTTTGTTAATAATTTTAGCGAACTGAGTAAGGAGCTGATTGGCGAAATGAATGAAGAGCTGGCAGTTGGCAACTGGCAGTTGGCAAAAGAGATTGCAGGCGATGTTGAACATAATCTCGAAAAAATAAATCACCACGGCAAACGCGCTGCAGATATTGTAAAAGGTATGTTACAACACTCGCGCACCTCAACCGGACTAAAAGAACCAACCGATATTAACGCTTTGGCCGACGAATACTTGCGGTTGGCATATCATGGCTTCAAAGCAAAAGATAAAAGTTTTAAGGCTCAATTTAAAACCGACTTTGACCCGAACCTTCCCAAAATCAACTTGGTACCGCAGGATATTGGCCGGGTGTTGCTTAATCTGATAAACAACGCGTTTTATGCGGTAAAAGCCCCCCCGCCCCCCAAGGGGGGGATCAAGGAAACCCAATCAGAATATAAACCGCTGGTGATAGTTAAGACCTCTCACCTCCCCCCCTCGGGGGGAATGAGGGGGGCTTGTTTGATTAGTGTTGCAGACAATGGCAATGGGATCCCCGACTCCATAAAAGACAAAATCTTCCAGCCTTTTTTCACAACCAAACCCACCGGGTCAGGTACCGGACTGGGATTGAGTTTAAGTTATGATATTGTGAAAGCGCATGGTGGGGAGTTAAAAGTAGATTCTCAGGAAGGAATTGGTACAGTGTTCAGTGTTATATTGAAAAATAAGGTTTTGTAAATTGTAAATAAGCCTAAAATGACAACTATAACAATAAATAAAACATTTAAAAATTCCTGCACCAAAGCTCTTTTGTTTGGGCTTCAATTGATTCTGTTTTTACTTGTGTCTGGTAATTCAGGATTTTGTCAGAACATTACCTTTAATAAGGTTTTCCCTCCAAACAGGGTTTCTTTCAGTCAACTCACCGATATCACTCAGAATAAAAACGGGACCATGTGGTTTGCGTCTAATATCGGATTATACAACTATAATGGTTATGAAATGATTTCGTACAAAAACAACCAGTTGGATCCAAATTCAATAGCTGGTGATATTTTGCGATCTGTTTGCACTGACAATGAAGGAAATATTTGGATTGCTGTTCAAGGGAAAGGTATAGATAAGTTTGATCCGGTTACCGGTATCTTTACGCATTACAAAACGGATCCCGATGATCCGGGGAGTCTAAGTTCAGATTGGGTGAATGTATTGTTGGTGGACCACGAAGGATTTCTCTGGATTGGTTCGGGGCAAGGATTGGAAAGGTATGACGTCTTAACTAATACATTTATTCATTACAAAAATAATCCGGATGATTCAACAAGCCTAAGTTATAACGAGGTAGTTGCTATTTATGAAGATCGTGAAGGAACTTTATGGATTGGAACCGGCTCTGTTTATGGTGCTGATCAAAATAATTTTGAGGCTGGCGGATTAAACAAATTGGATAAAGAAACAGGAACTTTCAGGCGTTTCAAGCATAATCCTGAAAATAAAAACAGCCTTATCAATAATAAAGTAAGCGCCATTTTTGAAGACAGCAAAGGCACCCTGTGGATAGGAACAGCAGGCGATGGCTTGCATACCATGGATAAGTCAGCAGATTTAATTACAAGGCATCAATATAATCCAAATCAACCCAATAAACTTAGTCGACCACCTCTTAATTCATCCAGTCCTAATGATCATATCAGATTTATCATTGAGGATGTTACCGGAGCAATTTGGATTGGAACTTCAGAAGCCGGGCTGAATTTTTATAATCCGACAACAAAAGAAATAACCCACTTCGAATCGGAGAACAATAGTCCGGGCGCCTTTACCGACCATACAACCTGGGCTGCCTATATTTCACGCGATGGGGTTCTGTGGATTAGTTCATTACTTGGTTCTTTATATCGTATTGATCCTCTGCAATCAGAAATTCCGCATATAGATTTGCCTGATCAGAATGTTCAAAGCTTTTATGAAGATAAAAATGGCACACTTTGGTGGGGTTCAGATAAAATTTATGTTTCCGGAATGGAAAATGAAAACCTTATTCAAAGAATTAACAGTGAATTTCATCAGGCTTCCAAAAACTATAACTATGTGAGAGTTATAAAAGAAGACAGTATGGGAAAAATTCTGATTGGAGGAGGTGGAGGATTGATCATATTAAATTTAATAACCAAAAAATACACACATTATGTGAATGATCCTGGCAATAATAATACACTCAGTAACAACAATATTATATCCATATCGGAAGACAGTAAAAATAACCTGTGGATTGGTACACTCAGTGGCTTAAACCGGTTGAATCCGGCAACGGGAGAGATAAAACGATATTTAGTGGATAATAATAACACAGACTTATTCGGTCCAAATTTTATACACGATGTTCAGTTGGACAACGAAGATAAAACATGGGTAGCATTAGGTTCTGGCCAGGGTTTATGTATGTTAAATGAAGCTAGCGGAGAATTTGAACAATATCAAAGCGCTTACATCGTAAATTGCCTTTTTAAAGATTCGGAAGGAATGCTTTGGGCAGGCACCAGTGATGGACTTTTTTATTTCGATTCAGCTAAAAAAGCATCTGTAAGATACACGGATTTAAATTCTTTAAATGAAATAACATCTGTTTCAAATATAATTGAAGACGATAATAATAATTTATGGATTAGTACAGGCTCAGGAATTATTAAAATAAACGCAAAACGCACTGAAACTATAAACTATGGAACAAATTATGGTGTTTATTCCGAAATGTTGAACCGGGATGCGACCTACAAAGACCGTTATGGCTTTTTGTATTTTGGCGATAAAAACGGATATTATAAATTTCTTCCGACAGAAATAACCACAAATTCAAGGCCTCCCCTGGTAGCTATTTCCGGTTTCCAAGTTTCAGATCAGGCAGAAAGTTCTGTTAGGAGTCAAAAAGAGGACACGTTATCGTTTTTAAACAAAATCAGTTTAAGTTACAACCAGAATACATTTTCTTTTGATTTTGCTGTTATCGATTATTCAAATCCGGTAGCAAATCAACATCTTTTTATGTTGGAAAACTATGATGATAACTGGCGAAAGGCAAATGCAGACAGACGGGCATACTATTTTAATATTCCACCGGGGAAATATACATTCCGGGTAAAAGGCGCAAATAGTTACGGTGTTTGGGCCGAAAAAGCAATTGATGTCATAATAAGTCCACCATGGTGGAAAACAATTTGGGCATATATCGTTTACGGATTTATTTTTATTTCCAGTGTATGGCTTATTCATAATTTCCAGCGCCAGCGTGTAATTCATGCTGAACGGGCAAGAACAGAACAAAAAGAACTGGAACAAGCCCGTGAAATTGAAAAGGCTTACAAAGAACTAAAAGCCACTCAATCCCAACTCATCCAGTCCGAAAAAATGGCCTCACTTGGCGAACTCACTGCCGGCATTGCCCACGAAATCCAAAACCCACTGAACTTCGTAAACAATTTTTCTGAATTAAGCAACGAATTGATTGAAGAGATAGAAGAAGAAAGAGCCAAAAATCCAGAATCCAGAGACGAGAATCTGGTATCCGAGGTTCTTTCCGACATTAAACAAAACCTCGAAAAAATAAACCACCACGGCAAACGTGCTGCTGATATTGTAAAAGGCATGTTGCAACACAGCCGCACAAGCAGTGGTGTAAAAGAACCAACCGATATCAACGCGCTGGCCGATGAATATTTACGGCTGGCTTACCACGGTTTGCGGGCGAAAGACAAATCATTTAATGCAGAATATAAACTGGAAGTAGATGAATCATTGCCCAAAATCAACGTTGTTCCCCAAGATATTGGAAGGGTCTTGCTGAATTTGATAAATAATGCGTTTTATGCGGCCCCCCTGCCCCCGCCAGCTGGCGGAGGTTTCAAAGACCCGAATTACGTTCATAAACCGATGGTCATAGTGAAGACTTCCTACCTCCCCCCTTCGGGGGGAACGAGGGGGGCTGTGACTGGGGGGGCTGTGTGTGTATCTGTATCTGACAATGGCCCCGGCATCCCCGCCTCTATCGTCGATAAAATATTCCAGCCCTTCTTCACCACCAAGCCCACCGGGCAGGGAACCGGATTGGGATTGAGTTTGAGTTACGATATTGTAAAAGCGCATGGAGGCAGTTTAACTATTAATTCAATTGAAGGTGAAGGAACAGAGTTTATTATTCAAATACCATTTAATTAATCTTGTAAATCATTTAATCCTGTAAACTATGGTTCAGACAAAATACGATAGCGCAAAGACAATCAACTTCTTTTTATTGTTTGCAATCTTTCAGTTTTTGGGCTGTAAGCAAGATACACCGCAGATTATATTTCAGGAACCTACACCATGGTTTGAAGCTGCAGCTTTGCCTGATACTTTGTTGCCGCCCGAGGTTATTCAATTAACCACTCCGCCAAAAATCATTCATAATATTGAAAAAAAGGTGGTTCCGCTGAAACACCCTTTTGGCGTGGGGCAACCGGTTGTTACAAATTATGGAGTTGCCGAGGGTTTACCCAGCAATGTTGTTGGTGTCCTTGCTATTGATAAGACTGGAAATCTTTGGGCGAGCGGCATGGACTTTCTAAGTAAGTTTGATGGTTCCACGTTTACCAACTACAGCATTACCAGTTTTTCGGGAAGCAATTCATACGTTAGTGAATTATTAGTCGATTCCAAAAACAATTTGTGGGTAGGCTGCTGGGATGTTTTGTACAAATTCAATGGTCAGTCTTTTACACATATTCCGTTGAGCGAGGATGATAGCAATTTTAGGATTTTTGGTTTTTTAGAAGATAAAAACGGCGCTGTATGGATTGGGAGCGAGAAAGGAATTTTCTGCATTTCCGGCGATTCAATTACCCGTTACGGAACCGAAGATGGATTGCCCGATATTCGTGTCTTTAATATCATCCTAAACAAAAATGGCCGTCCAATTGCAAGAACTGCAAGAGGAAATGTACTTTTTGAGGGTAAAAAATTTGAACCTTTTAACGAAATTCCGAAATCAGACGGAATTAATCCCTCACTTATAAAAACCGACAGTCAGGGCAATATTTGGTTGAGATATAGAAAAAACAATTTTGACCAATTGGGAAAATTTGATGGCGAAAAAGTAACAGTTTTCTCAAAAGATGATGGTTTGGATAACGATGGCTACATCAGGGAAGTATTTGAAGATAAATCGGGAAAAATATGGATAGCTGCTGACAACCAAATATTTAATTACGACGGCAAACGTTTCATGGAATTTCAGGCCGAAGAAACATTTTCCATGTCCCAGTCTTTTGTTGAAGACGATGCGGGAAATTTATGGATTTCCACAACAAACGGAATTTCAAGATTGAGTTTTAATTTTATGAACCATCTGGAAATTCCCCTGCCATCAACTTCAAAATATTCTTATATCAATGCTGTTTCTTTTGATGCGAATGGTCAAAAATGGGTGACTGGTTATGGTAATAATTTAATCCGGTACGACAGAGATGAGGCAACCGTTTACGACTTGTCCGCTTATCTTGGAGAACGGTTTATTTTCACTTTTTATCCCGACTCAAAAGGCTCCGTTTGGATGTGGACAGGCGGCCCTCCTGCCTTACCGCGTAAACTCATCCGGTTCGATGGGGAGAATTTTTTTGTTTATGGCTCCGAACCGGGATTGAAACTTCGGTTCATCAGAACAATAACAGAAGATAAAAAAGGAAATTTAGTGTTTATTGGCGATGGTGGTGTGGCATTATTCAATGAAAATACATTTACCTACCTGGGGAAAGAACAGGGTTTTCCGGAATATGCCACAAGTTTTTTTACCGATAGCAGGAATCGAAATTGGGTTGGTACCCGGGAAGAAGGTGTTTATGTGTTCTCCTCAGACAGTGTGCACGGGATGAATAAACAAAGCGGACTTCCGCACAATTATATCAACGAAATTACCGAGGATCCTTATGGAAACATCTGGCTGGCCACAGATGGAGGAGCAAGTAAATTCGATGGCACTAAACTGACCAACTTTGGCGAGGCTGAAGGAATAAGCAATCTTGTTGCTGGCATCACACCGGACACGATGCGCAATTTGTTGTGGTTTAGCACAATAAATGGCCTGGAAACGCTTCCGTTCGACGAAGTAAATTCACCAAATCCCGTTTTCAGCTTTTATTCACAGCGAAATGGTTTTGATGTTATTTCCAGTCATATTCAGCTAAATACAACTTATTTTAATTTTTTGGGAGTTTGGGGAACCAGTTACAACGGAATTTACCGGTTCGATGTTGACCAGGTACTAAATTTTAAGCCGCCTCATTTGTACCTGCGCAACATCAGGGTTGATAATCAAAATTTATTGTGGTCATTGTTGATGAAAGAAAATCCAGATAAGAAAGACAGTTTGACCTTACTTAATGAATCATTTCTAAAATTTGGAAAACCGGCAGATTCGGAAAAAACAAAAGAATTGATGGCAGGTTTTGGTCAGGTAAAATTTGACAGCCTGCAAAAAGGTTCCCTGATTCCCGAAAACCTCCGGCTTCCATATAACAACAACAGTATTACGTTCGAATTTGCTGCAATTTCGCCATCGTTTGGAAAATACACCCAATACCGTTATAAACTGGACGGATATGACAAAAACTGGAGTCCGTTCAGCACAAAAGATGAGGCCTATTTTGGTAACATGAGCGAAGGAAAATACACTTTTCATCTCGAGGCAAAGAGCGCTTATGGAACTTTAAGTACGCTGAACTACAGTTTTAAAGTTTTGCCTCCATGGTGGCGCACCTGGTGGGCTTATGCAACTTACGGTTTAATCCTGTTGTTTTTTATCCGAAAAATTCACCTTTACCAGAAAGCAAAAACCATTCGCAGGGAAAGGGAACGGTCGCAGCAAAAAGAACTGGAACAGGCCCGCGAAATCGAAAAAGCATACACCGAACTTAAATCCACCCAGGCCCAGTTAGTCCAGTCCGAAAAAATGGCTTCTCTCGGGGAACTCACTGCCGGCATCGCGCACGAAATACAGAATCCATTAAATTTTGTCAATAATTTTTCAGAAGTCAACAACGAATTGCTCGACGATTTGAAGATAGCGATTGCAAACAACGACCAGCAAGAAATTGAAGCCATTTTCAAAGATTTGAAGGAAAATGAAAACAAAATTTCCAACCACGGAAAACGCGCTGAATCCATCGTAAAAGGAATGTTGCTTCACAGCCGAGGCAGTAGCGGCAAAAAAGAACCTACCGATATTAATTCGTTGTGTGACGAATATGTGCGACTTGCTTACCACGGTTTCCGTGCCAAAGACAATTCGTTTAAGGCAGAATATAAACTGGAATTGGATGATACGCTGCCAAAAATTGAGGTTGTGCCGCAGGATTTCGGGCGGGTTTTGCTCAACCTGATTAACAATGCGTTTTATGCGGCCCCCCTACCCCCCGAAGGGGGGTTCAAAGACCCGAATTATGTGCATAAACCAATGGTAATTGTGAAGACTTCTTTCATCCCCCCCACGGAGGGAATGACCCGCCCGGATGACCCGGTCGGACGGGGGGGGGCTTGTTTCGTCTCGGTTAAAGATAATGGCCCCGGCATCCCCTCCTCCATCATCGACAAAATCTTCCAACCCTTTTTCACCACCAAACCAACCGGCCAGGGAACAGGTTTGGGACTGAGTTTGAGCTACGATATTGTGAAGGCGCATGGTGGGGAGTTAAAAGTGGAAAGTACAGAAGGTGAGGGAACAGAGTTTAAAATCCACTTACCCTTAAATAGTTGAAAACATGAATACAAAAAAGACGCAAATGCTAAACAAGGCATACGATGAATACATCAAACTGATGTTGTATGATTTCCCGGTTGAGAGAATCAGTGAAATAGTCGTTAATGATGTTACAGGTTACGGGACCACCGTGGATGAGAAGATTCTTGAATTAAACAGATTGAAAAAAATTGTCATCGACCAGAGGGAACAGGGTGTTGATCTTGATATGCAATTCAGTTTAATGCCGGTGAAACGCAGAATAAGCCCTGATGAAGATACCGCCATTTATATGGATGAATTTGAAATTTCGATGATAGTTAATGAAACAAAAAATGTTCTCTCAGTGCGACTTTCTTCGGTTTTTGAGTTTCGCGAAAATGGATGGAAACTGGTCCATTTGCACGGTTCTAAGGCAGTTGAAACAGAAGAAGATACCTGGCATTTAAGCGAATGGAAACAAAAAAATGAACAACTGCAAAAGCTGGTGGACGAAAAAACAGCTGAGCTAACAATACAAAACCGCGAATTGGAAATTGAAGCGGCTCTTGAAAGAGTTCGGGCCTGTTCAATGGGAATGAACAATAGTGAAGAACTGGTTGAAGTTGTTCGTCTTCTTGACAAGGAAATAGCCGGGTTGGGCATAGAAGTAAATGGTTCGCAAATAGTAACTGATTTTGCCAATTCTGAAAAAAGTGTAAATGTTTGGTATGCAAGAAAAGGACAAAATTATCTGGAAAAATTTCATATTCCGTATTTGGAACATCCCCTTACAAAAAGAGTTTATAATGCTTTGCAAAAAAATGTTGATTTTTATACTGAAAATTATTCAAAGGCTGAAAAAAACAATTATTTCAGGCTTTTGTTCAAATACTCCGATTTTGGAAAGATTCCTAAAGAAAGACAGGAATTTATATATCAATCACCTGCATTGATTAGAGCTGTTGTAGTTTCTAAAAATTCCTTTTTGGTTTTTCACCGTTATGAACTCAAGGAATTTACCAGGGAAGAAGAGGGAATTTTCAAACGATTCGGAAAAGTTTTTGAGCAGGCTTACACCCGCTTCCTCGATCTCCAAAAAGCAGAAGTACAAGCCCGGGAAGCACAGATTGAAGCGGCTTTGGAAAGGGTACGAAGCAAGGCAATGTCGATGCACAGTTCAGAAGATTTAAACGCCACCATTGGCACTTTTTACCGCGAACTGGAGCAGTTTAGCATCACACCCCGCAGATGCGGCGTGGGCCTGTTGCAAAAAAACCGGCTTGCCGAACTTTCTACCATGAACACCGTGGAACAGGGAAATTCCATTGAGATTATCGGGAAATTGAAAATGGAAGGACACTGGGTGCTGGACGGAGTTTATGACAACTGGTGCCTGCAAAAGGAATTTCACCCTGTATTACGTGGAAACGAAATAAAAGAGTACAATCAGATTTTAAAACCGCAAATGGATTTCCCTGAATATCCGAATGATTCTGTCCAGTTTGGTTACTTTTTTTTCTTTCCGGAAGGTGGCGTTTATGCCTGGACCGAAAAGGAAATGAAAGAGGATGAATTGAATATTTACCGCAAATTCACTACGGTACTGAGTCTCACCTACAAACGGTACAAAGATTTAAAAGATGCAGAAGCCAATGCACGCGAAGCAGTGAGGCGGGCTTCCCTTGACAGGGTCCGTGCCGAAATTGCTTCCATGCGGACAGTTGACGATCTTCAGCGAATCACCCCAATCATTTGGCACGAACTTACTGTTTTGGGTGTGCCTTTTTTACGTTGCGGTGTTTTTATCATGAACGAAGAAACTGAACAAATTCAGGTTTACCTTTCAACGCCCGACGGACATTCACTTGCCGCCCTCGATTTATCTTTTCATTCCAGCAAACTGGCGGTAAATACCGTTGACCACTGGCGCAGGGGAATTATTTTTAAATCACATTGGAACAAACAGGAGTTTATTGACTGGATGAAATCGATGATTGAACTGGGACAGGTACAGAACCAGGTAACTTACCAGGGAGCTTCCAAACCACCGGAATCGCTCGACCTGCATTTTGTTCCTTTTAAACAGGGAATGTTGTATGTGGGCAACACTACACCGCTGGAGCCTGAAGAACTGCAACTGGTAAAATCTTTGGCCGAATCATTTTCAATTGCATACGCCCGTTATGAAGATTTCAGGCAACTCGAAGAAGCTAAAAACCAAATTGAAAAAACGTTAACCGAACTTAAATCAACCCAGGACCAACTCATCCATGCAGAAAAAATGGCCAGTCTCGGCGAACTCACTGCCGGCATTGCCCACGAAATCCAGAATCCGCTCAACTTTGTAAATAATTTCAGTGAACTGAGTAAAGAGCTGATTGGCGAAATGAATGATGAGCTGGCAGTTGGCAATGTACAGTTGGCAAAGGAGATTGCAGGCGATGTTAAACAAAACCTCGACAAAATTAACCACCACGGCAATCGCGCCGCCGACATTGTAAAAGGAATGTTGCAACATTCTCGCACGAGTTCAGGGCAAAAAGAACCAACCGATATCAACGCTCTGGCAGATGAGTATTTACGTTTGAGTTTTCACGGTCTGCATGCAAAGGATAAAAGCTTTAACGCTGAGTTTAAAACCGATTTTGATCCTAATCTTCCAAAAATCAACGTCATCCCGCAGGATATTGGGAGGGTTTTGCTGAACCTGATTAACAATGCGTTTTATGCCGTAAATGAGCGGAGCAAAAAAGGAGAAGATGGATATAATCCAACCGTTTCAGTAAGCACCGCCAAAATTGGCGACAAACTGGAAGTTAAAGTTACAGACAACGGCAATGGAATACCTGAAAACATAAAAGATAAAATTTTCCAGCCATTTTTCACCACCAAACCCACCGGACAGGGAACCGGGTTGGGATTAAGTTTGAGTTACGATATTGTAAAAGCGCATGGCGGAGAAATACAAATTGACAGTGTTCAGGGTAAGGGCTCCGAATTTAAAATCATCCTGCCTTACAACAATCTGAAATAAACATTGACTGAAGCGTTTATTGTTGAGTGCTTTACACCTTTCGGAGGCATATGAAAATTGTATCGGTACATTGTTTTTTGTGTCACAAAGGTTCAAATCCCAAATATAATCCTTAACTTGTTTAAGGAAAAATCAAAAGTGCGTAAACTTCTAATAATATGTTATTTATGTACGTGCTGGATTTTTTGATTCGAAAACTAACCAAGAACTTGCATTATGTTGAATATCCTGTTGTTTTTGATGTTAAACATCAGCCCTGCAACCCAGTCTGACAGGCTGTTCGTTGCAAGTGACTCATTATTTGATAACAAAGGTATTATAGAACTTGGTGGACGGAACGGCTGGCGTTTTCATTCGGGTGATGACCTGAGCTGGGCCAATCCGGATTTTGACGACAGCAACTGGATATTTTACAGACCATCAGGCTTAACAGAACCTATTGCTGATTCCTTGTGGGATGGGTATGGCTGGTTTCGCTACCGGTTTGCTGCTGATTCCTCGGTTTATGCAATGACCACGCATTTGTTTTTTTATACATTAGGCTCGGCAGAGATTTATCTGGATGGCAAGCTGGTTCATAAGTATGGTGTATTTTCGACAGACCCTGAAAACGAAAAACATGTAAGGCCCCCAAATGAGTATTATTCTTTCGTGATTTTGCAACCTGGCGATTCACATGTTCTGGCTGTAAGGTTTTCGTATCACAAAGGACAACAATATAATAGACTGGTTAAAATGGATGCAGGCAGATTTGGGTTTAGTATCGCATTGACTACAGATTATGGGAAAAATATGACAAGTGCAAGGGCCAGAGATGCTATCCGGGAATTTTACATACTGGCTACGATGCTGTTGCTGGTTGTTTTGTTGCATTCACTTTTATTTCTTTTGTTTCCGGCTGACCGGTCAAACTTATACATTACCATATTGGCATTTTTGTTGTTTTTACATGTCATTGTAGGCTGGGGTGGCTTATTGTTTGAACTTGATATTCTGTATACGATGCTTTTTAAACGAATTCCATTCATCGTCTTAATTATGGCAGCCCTTTCGATGATTCCCTTTACAATAAGTTCCATGTTTAACCAGAAACCAAGACTTATTCACAAAATTTTGATTTGGCTGTTCCCGGTTTTGGCTTTGGCAAATTTCATTCTTTCAGGCCCTGATATAAACATCCCTATTGCATTTGTTTTAATATGCGGCATCCTGTTTTTGTCTTACCAAGTATTGATAAAGGCTTGGAGAAACAAACAAAAAGGTGTATGGATTATTGCAGGAGCATTTTCATGCCTGATTTTAAGTGGATTTACTTATATTTTTTATTCCAGATTTTCTCAAAATTACAGTATTGGTAGTTTCAGTTCGCTTTTATATTACTTGATTTACGGCTCCATTCCGCTTGGGCTTACAGCGTTTATGGCCAGCCGGTTCCGTGACCTTTACACGAACCTCGAGCAAAAAGTAAAAGAAAGAACCCGCGAACTGAATCAATCATTTGAAAATTTGCGAAGTACGCAAACACAGCTCATCCAATCCGAAAAACTGGCAAGTCTCGGTCAGCTCACCGCCGGAATTGCCCACGAGATTCAGAATCCGCTGAACTTTGTAAATAACTTCTCGGAAGTCAATTCTGAATTAATAGATGAAATGGATGAGGAAATTGAAAATGGGAATCTGGAACAAATAAAAGCAATTGCAAAAGACATCAAAGAAAACGGACAAAAAATCCACCATCACGGTAAACGGGCCGAATCCATTGTAAAAGGAATGTTGCTCCACAGCCGGGGAAGCAGCGGCCATAAAGAAACTGTGGATATCAATGCCCTGTGTGATGAATATTTGCGCCTGAGTTACCACGGTTTCCGGGCAAAAGACAAATCGTTCAATGCCGACTTCAAACTGGAAGCCGATGAATCGTTACCCAAAATCGAAGTGGTTCCTCAGGATATCGGGCGGGTGTTGCTGAACTTTATCAATAATGCTTTTTACGCCGTATCGAAAGAAGCCGAAACTTCGAAGAACGAAAATTACAAACCAACTGTGAAAGTTGTAACGAGTTATTCTCCGTCAGTTGACAGTGGCAAGGGTGGTGTCGAAATCCGCGTGCAGGACAACGGCCCCGGAATCCCTGAGCACATCAAAGATAAAATCTTCCAGCCCTTCTTCACAACGAAGCCAACCGGGCAAGGTACTGGTTTGGGGCTGAGTTTAGCTTATGATATTGTGAAAGCACACGGTGGAGAGATAAAGGTGGAAACTAAACCTGCACGTGCCGGTTCGGAAGGGGAAAGTGATGGCCTGCCCGGCGAACAGACGGGAACTGAATTTACAATCATATTGCCTGCATAAGCATGGTGAAATTATTATCGGAGTACGTTGAGAGTATTTTTTTTGTTTAAATTTAATAGTCTTAAAAATTCTACTTCGTAAGAATAGGAAGAAGAGAAATTTATAAAAAATAATTTTTCATTATAATTTTAAAAGATAATAGTATGGCAACAATTACAGTTTCTTATGATGGTGTGGAATTAATATTGTCTGATAACGGACATACTAATGCAAGTCGCAGTGAACAAATAATCTGGCATCCTGGTACTGGTGTTCATTCCATTACCAGTGTAACAAAAAAAACTTCTTCTCCCAAAACAACAGAAGAATTTTGGGCAAATCCTCCACAACAGAATGGAGTGAATTTTAAGGGGACAATTAATAGTTCGGCTGAAGGCGCATGGGATTATGATATAACTTGTAATGTTGGAACTCAACAAAATCCAGTTTTCAAATCTAAGGATCCAAGAATCCAGGTTTTTTCCAGGTAAATTTATTCAAATAATATTTCCATGTTGCTTAAAGGAAAAGTTTGTTTTTTGCTGATAAATTTTTTGTGTCTTATTTTTCCTGCTGTTTACAGCCAGGATCAAAAAGTGGCAGACAGCCTGAAGATCATTTATAATGAGGGTATGTTAAATGATACGGTCAGGTTAGAGCTACTTAGGCAATTATCCTTCCATGAGGTAAAGGATCTGAACTTGTCTTTAAAATATGCGGAGGAATTAATAAATCTGGCCCTAAAAACCGGAAATAATAAATATCTGCATAGCGGTTATTTTCAAAAAGGAAACAAAAAAAGATTATTTGGCGATTTGGAAGAAGCACTGCAAGCCTATATTAAAAGTGCAGAAATTGCCCGGTTAGACAAAAATGCGAAGGGTGAAGGCAGTGCCTATGGAGCCATTGCCGATATTTACTCTATTTCAAATAATCATCCCAATGCACGGCTTTATTATAGTAAAGGAATTGCTATACTAAGAGAATCAAATGACTCTATTGCTTTGGCATCATTAATTTTAAATGCCGGCGAAGATTTTATGAATAATCAAATTTACGATACTGCTTATATTTATTTCAAGGAATCGGGAATCATATTTGAAAAGCTCAATTACTTAATCGGGAAGGCATACAATATTGGTAATATAGGAATGGTTTACGCCAATACCGGAGAAAGCAATCTAGCTGAAAAGAATATCACAGAAGCTATTGAGATACTGGAAGAAATGGAAGACTATTATCCCATCTGTGTTTATCTTATTTCTTTGGCCGATATTTATATTGATAAAGGAGATGAACGTGCTGCATTAAATTATGCAATAAAAAGCCTGACACTTGCCCGGCAATATGGACTGAAAGAACAAATCCGGGATGCCAACCTGAAACTTTCAGAACTTTATGAACGATCCGGAGACCCTGCAGAATCTTATAAATACTACAAAAATTACATCATTTACAGAGACAGCATAAATAACATCAAAACAGTGCAGAGTATAGCTAATCTTCGCACTGATTTCGAGGTTTCTCAAAAGCAAATTGAAGTGGATCTGCTCAACCAGCAAAAACAGAATCAGCGATGGTTGTTAATAACCATTGCCGGTATTTTATTTTCAACATTTGTATTATTGTATATGTTCTACAGGAACATTAAAAACAAACAAAAGGCAAATGTCCTCCTTCAGGAACAAAAAAAGAAAGTAGAAACCACGCTTACCCATTTAAAAGCCACCCAGGCCCAACTTATTCAATCCGAAAAAATGGCTTCACTCGGTGAACTCACTGCCGGAATTGCCCATGAAATACAGAACCCGCTCAATTTTGTAAATAACTTCAGTGAAGTCAATACTGAATTAATTGATGAAGCATTGGATGAAAATGAAAAAGGAAATAATCCGGAAGTAAAATCAATTCTGAATGATTTGAAAGAGAATGAAAGCAAAATCATCCACCACGGAAAACGGGCCGAATCCATTGTAAAAGGCATGCTGCTCCACAGCCGGGGAAGCAGCGGGCATAAAGAACCAGTAGATATCAATACCTTGTGCGATGAATACCTTCGACTCTCCTACCACGGTTTTCGGGCAAAAGACAAATCGTTTAATGCAGAATTCAAAACTGACTTGGACCCCAATCTTTCCAAAATCAATGTTGTTCCGCAGGATATTGGCAGGGTTTTGCTGAATTTGATAAACAACGCGTTTTATGCGGTTGACAAGAGAGCCAAAGAATTGATCCCCCAACCCCCCGAAGGGGGGATCCAGAACGCCCAAACTAATTATATACCACTGGTAACTGTGAAGACTTCTTCCTACCTCCCCCCTTCGGGGGGACCGAGGGGGGCTTGTTTGATTTCCGTAAAAGACAACGGCCCCGGCATTCCTCCCGAAATCAAAGACAAAATCTTCCAGCCCTTCTTCACCACAAAACCCACTGGTCAAGGAACCGGATTGGGATTGAGTTTGAGTTACGATATTGTAAAAGCGCATGGTGGGGAGTTGAAAGTAGAAACGAAGGAGGGAGAAGGAACTGTGTTTACAGTGTTATTGCCTGCATAGTAATTGTGAATTTCCTATCCATTAAACGTTATACCTAGTAGCGTAATATCATCCGATTGCGGGGCGCCGTTTACAAAATCATTAACATCGGCAAAAGACTTTTTTATAATGGTTTCAACCGGGTGGTTCAGGTTTTCATGCAGAAAATTTTCGAATTTTTCTTCTCCGTAAGCTTTTTCATCCAGGTCAATAGCTTCAACAACACCATCCGTATAAAGCAAAAGCTGGTCGCCTTGTTTCAGGTGTAACTTTTTCGAGTTGAAGCTAAAATCATCCAAAACCCCAAGCGCCAGGCCATCCGTCATTTCAACCTTTTTTATTCCATTTGATGAGAGAATATAGGGAGGATTGTGCCCGGCGTTCACATAGTCAACTTCGCCGGTTTGTGTGTTCAGAATTCCGTAAAACACAGTAACAAACATCGATGAAACACTCTCTTTGCAGAGGAGATTATTTACATAGCGTAAACATTCACCCACCGAATCGCCTTTAAGCCCGGTAGCGCGAATCAGGGTGCGGCTGACAGCCATAAAAATAGCCGCCGAAATTCCCTTGCCCGAAACATCGCCAATTACAAATCCAAGGCGATTTTTATCAATCAGGAAAAAATCGTAGAAATCGCCTCCCACTTCATTTGCCGGAACCATAGAGGC
This sequence comes from Mariniphaga sp., assembly GCF_041687215.1. Lineage (NCBI taxonomy): Bacteria > Pseudomonadati > Bacteroidota > Bacteroidia > Marinilabiliales > Prolixibacteraceae > Mariniphaga > Mariniphaga sp. The sequence goes on along the minus strand of NZ_JAWLCI010000001.1, from coordinate 133,245 downwards.
ATAAATATCAAAATTTGGTTCGTGGGGAAATGGCGGAAATTTTTTGGGCAGAATGGCCTGCTGAATTTCACGCGAAATATTGAGGTCGTGTTGTATCGAAACCAGTTGATCGTGTTCGGTCAGCCAGCGTCGGACAGAAATAATTTCTCCAATAGTTTTTTTGATGGTTATTTCCAGATCGTCAAAATTTACCGGCTTGGTAATAAAATCGAAAGCGCCGCGGTTCATGGCAGTCCGTATATTGTCCATATCGCCGTATGCAGAAACCATAACCGTTTTCAATCCCGGATTATTTAAATCTTTTAACTTGTTAAGCAACGTAAGCCCGTCCATTTCCGGCATATTAATATCGGAAAGCACAATGCCAATTTCAGGGAATTCCATAATTTTTTCAAGTGCCTCCAAACCATTCGAAGCAAATTCAAAATCAAACGTATTTTCACGAATATGGCGACGGAATTTCTGCCGGATCATCGGCTCCATATCGGTTTCGTCATCCACTACAAGTATTTTTACTGCGGTTTGTAAAGATTGGCTCATGAGAAAAATTTATTTTTCATTTCAGATTTTTAGTAACCTCTTGTTATTTCCCTCGTATCTGGAAAACAACTTTACTTTATGTTTGTTTAAAAACAAACTAAATAATAAGTACTTAAAAGAATTATTTTGTAAATTTGGTAACATGTTACTTTTTGAAATAATTTCTTCAAATGGTTCAATGACGTTTTTTAATTGAAATATGACTTAAAACACAATAAGTATTTTCATACCGGTTTTAATCATAAAAACAGGATATAATGTACAAAAAATAATCATCTAAAAAAAACAACTGCAAATGAAAAATCTATTTACAAAACATTTTCTGCTTTTTGGTATGATGCTGATTCTGGTTTCAGCATGTAATTTTTCTTCAAAAACAAAAGAAAAAAAGGGTACTACTTCAAGTGGGCAAGAGGCTTATGTTGAAGTTGAAACTTTCGATGCTGTAAAAATCAAGGATCAAATTGTGGAAACGATTCGCCAAATGCCCAGCGAAAAAGAAATTGTTGATTTGTTGAATGAAGCCGGTGCTTCCTATATTTTCGATTTAACGGTTCCGTCTGAACAGGGTGAAAAGATGATGACCAAAGCTGATCAAAGTTTCGGGCTAGGCCTTTATTCATTCGATTTACTTTATGCCAGCGTGTATAACCGCGGAGATGTAGTGGCTGAAATAACAGATGTTTCCGAGCAACTTATCGATAATCTCGGCCTCAGGGAAGAACTTATTTCTTCCAAAAATTACCTGGGAAGAATTAAACAAAATGCTGGCAACAAAGATTCACTCGACTACCTTGTGACCCAGGATATGAATCACTTCCACCAGCAAATGGCAGAAGGCGACCAGCCTGATGTGTATGCGCTGTCGGTTATCGGTTCCAATGTAGAGGCTTTGTATGTTTTAAGCCAGACTACCTTATTGGCCAGTAACAATGCAAAAATGCTCCAGATTATGAACCAGCAAACCGAAAGGGTAAAGCTGGTATTTACATTACTCGAATTGATGTCGGGTGATGATAACATTAAACCTTATTACGAACAGTTTAAACCTGTTGTCACCATTTTCGAAGAGAACCAGAACATTACAGAAACTGAACTGGCCGAAATCGGTCCTTTAATGGAGGCGGTTAGAAAAAGCATATTGAAATAACTATTAATGAAAGGTGATTGTCTCAAAGTAAAGTTTCAATCATGTTTGTCATGTTGAGCGTAGTCGAAAAATCTGTTTTTTCAGTTGAATAGTTTTTTCGACTACGCTCAGAATGAACGCAACGAAGACTTTTGAGTTCACCTTTTTATTTCCTTTTTAACAGATACCTTATGAACGAGATTACATTAAATGCCTTAATTAATTTATTTGCATTATTCTCGGCCATAAGCGAATCGAAAAAAGAGGAAGCCATCCGGAATTTCTCATTATACCTCCACCAGCACTTTGGCATTTCCGATGATAATGATTACCTGAAACTTTTTGAAGAGCTGCTCGATTTATACGGAGTAAACGGCGAACCGGTCATTGCTGTTGATATGGTTCAGGAGGCCTATAATATCAGTACAAACATCAGAAGCTGGCTCAAAAAAGATGAGCAGATTATGGTTTTTTTGCGGTTTCTGGAGCTGGTGAAAAGCGGAAATCTCTCAAAAGCTGAACTGCTTTTTGAAACCCTTGCAGAGGTTTTTGAAATCAGTAAAAAGGAAGTCGATAAATTTTTTGCGTTTATATTTTACAGTTCACCCGAGCAGGTAGATGATCCCGATTTTTTACTCATTAACAGGAATGAAAATCCCGGAAAACACAGGTTCAGACATATTTATGAAAAGAAAATCGACGGCGAAATACTTTTTTTACGCTGTTCATTAATCGGGCACTATATTTTTATTTTTCATGGGAACGAATACCTTACCATTGAAGGAAACCCTGTAATACCTGACCGTTTTTACGCTTTTAAGGAAGGAAGCATAATCCGGGGACCTCGGATTTCACCGGTTTACTTTACTGATATTGCTTCCGGTTTTATTGATCAAAGCCAAACTCCGTCATTTGTTTTTTCAGGCGATGAAATTGAGTTTAAATTCAAAAAAAGCAAAAACGGCCTGCACCTGTTTTCCTTCGCAGAACATTCAGGTCAGCTTATTGCCATAATGGGTGGCAGCGGAGTGGGAAAGTCAACTTTGCTCAATATCCTGAATGGAAATATTCCGGTGCAGCACGGCAAAATAAAAATTAACCAGGTTGAATTATTTGATCAAAAAAATGAGATTGAAGGCTTAATAGGGTACGTACCACAGGATGATTTGCTGTTTGAAGATCTTACGGTTTGGGAAAATCTGTATTACAATGCCTCACTTTGTTTCGACCAACTTCCGCAATCCGCCATTGAAGAGAAAGTGGAAAAGGTGTTGCATGAGCTTGAACTTCATTCGTTTAAGGATTTAAAAGTTGGAAGTCCGTTAAAAAAAGTGATTAGCGGAGGCCAGCGAAAAAGGTTGAATGTAGCGCTGGAACTAATCAGGGAACCGGCAATTCTTTTTGTGGATGAACCCACCTCCGGATTGTCGTCAACCGATTCGGAAAAGGTGGTGTTGTTGCTAAAACAGCAGGCGCGAAAAGGCAAATTGATTATCGTAAATATTCATCAGCCTTCATCAGCTATTTTTAAACTGTTCGACAAGTTGTGGATTCTGGACACGGGAGGCCGGCCAATTTATACAGGAAATCCGCTCGACGCCATCATCTATTTTAAAAGAGAGGTGAACCATGTGAATGCCGAAGTTTGCGAGTGCCTGCTTTGTGGAAATGTAAACCCCGAGCAGGTACTTGAAATTGTGGAAACCAAAAAAATAGATAACTCAGGAAACTTTCTGCCCGAACGCCGCTTTACACCTGAGTACTGGTATAGCGAATACCGAAAAAAAACAAAGGTGAAAAAAGAAGATATTACCGAAACGTCTTCTCTTTTGCCTCCAACCGATTCAAAAAAACCAGGGCTTGCGAAACAATTCAGTATTTTTTTCGAAAGGAATTTGAGAATAAAAACCGCCGACCGCCAATACCTTTTCATCAACCTGCTCGAGGCCCCGGTTCTTGCCCTGATTGTTGGATGGTTCACCCGTTTTTCTGAAGGAAACGAATACATCTTTTTCGAAAATAAAAGCCTCATTTCTTACCTGTTCATGGCTATTGTTGTGATTCTGTTTATGGGAATGAGCGTAAGCGCCGAGGAAATTATTAAAGACCGCAAAATACTGCAGCGCGAATCGTTTCTGAACCTGAGCCGGTTCAGTTACCTGAATTCCAAAATTCTGTTCCTGGTTCTCCTTTCGGCTTTTCAGTCGTTCATTTTCGTTTTCATCGGAAATCTGATTCTTGGAATCCACGGAATGACGCTGGCTTACTGGCTCATTCTTTTTTCTGTGGCAGTATTTGCAAACCTTTTGGGATTGAACATTTCAGCAGCATTCGATTCGGTTGTGGCCATCTACATTCTGATTCCGCTTTTGCTGATTCCGCAAATTTTGCTTTGCGGGGTAATTGTGAAGTTCGATGATTTACAAAGTAAAACCGTTGCCAAAGATGCAGTGCCTTTTGCCGGGGAAATCATGGCCTCGCGGTGGGCTTTCGAAGCGCTTGCCGTGGAACAATACAAGGAAAACAGGTACATGGCCCGCTTTTTCGACATGGAAAAGGAAATGGCGCAGGCCAGTTTTCGTTCCGATATTCTGACCACCGAATTGATTGGGCAGGTTGACCTTGTGGATGGTTGGGAAAGACAGGACAGACCCGCAGATGAAATTTCACAGAAACTGTTCATCCTGAAAAATGAAATTGAAAAATTGGACGAAGAAAAAGTACTGCCTGAATTTCAGTTTACAGAAAGCCTGGCACCCGGAAAATTTAATTCCGAAATTGCTGAGCTTTCAAAAACGCACCTGAGCCAACTGAAAGATTTTCACAAAAACCGTTATCAGGAAATCAAGGCGGAGAAAGACAGGTTGATTAACCGGTTGAACAGAGAAAACGGCGATGAGTTTCTTTACAACCAGAAAATGAAATATCACAACAAATCGCTGGAAGTACTGGTGCGCAATTCTGAAACAAAAGAGTTTTTCCGCGAAACGCCTGAGGGCTATATGCAAAAAATTGCACCCATTTACAAGGACCCCGATTTCTCAAACGGAAGAGCACATTTCCTGGCTTCCGAAAAAAACCTGTTTGGTATTACATTGGGCACCTTTGTTTTTAACCTGGGAATTTTATGGTTAATGGTTGCTTTTTTATACATTGCTCTTTATTACAACTGGTTGCGGAAATTGTTGGGAGTTTCAGGTCAGTTTAAACATTTTAAAAGTTTCTTAAAAAATGGGAAACCAAAAAATTAAACAGTTCGTTATTGAGAACCAGATAAAAGAAATCTCATTTTTGGCTGAAAAAATTGAAAAAATTGCCGAAGAGTGGGACTTATCACCCACACTGGCCATGAACTTGAACCTGGTGATTGAGGAGGCGGTTTCCAACATTATTTTTTATGCATTTCCCGACAAAGCTAAACACGAAATCAAGATATCAGTGTCGATAGACAAACAAATACTTACGATTATAATTACTGACGACGGTATTCCGTTCAATCCTTTAAAACACGAACAGCCCGACATTAATTTGCCTGCTGAAGAAAGGCCCGTTGGCGGGCTCGGAATTTTTCTGATGTCGCAGATTATGGATGAAATGGAGTACAACAGGAAAAAAAATGAAAACATATTGACGTTAAAAAAAAGTATTTAAAATGAATATTAAAAAAGAAAAAATAGGAGATTTTACCGTCCTGAAAATTAAGGGAAGAATTGATACTGTGCACTCAACAATTTTGGAAGAAGAGGTTAACCAGCTTTTTGAAAACGGTGAAAAGAATCTGATTTTCAACTGCGGGGGAATGAATTACATCAGCAGTTCCGGGTTGAGGGTATTCCTGGTTGCACAAAAAAAAGCCATGGCGCTAAAAGGTAAACTTTTACTGAGCAACATGCAGCCTGCCATTCAGGAAATTTTCAGAATATCAGGGTTTTCGAATTTATTCAAAATTTTCGAAACCCAGGAAGCAGCCCTTGAAAATGAACGAAATTGAATAGAATAAAATGAAACTTTCTTTGATTCCTTTCATCCTTAGCTTTTTGCTGTCGCAGCGATTATTTCGTTTTTCGAAAATAAACAACCACAAACAGTGGGAAAAATGGTTCGGCTATGCCCGGTTTTTTACAATGTTCCTTTTTGCAGCCGAAGTTATTCTTTCGGCTTCAGGCACTACCCGGTGGATATGGCATATTTTTCTGGTGTCTTTGCTTCTTTTTACTTTTCAACAAAAAGAATTACGGACACTGCGAATGTTTCTGCTGGCATTTGCACCTTATGTTGCCGTTTCCATATTGAGAGATTTTACCCAGGTTATTTTAACGAATTTTTATAACCGGTGGGAAAATTATTTCGAAAATGCAGTAATGCTTTCGGTTATCTGGCTGGCAGCCATTTTGTTCAGCCAGTACAGACAGAACAAGGCAGCCGAAAAAGAACGTTTAAAAAGGCAGAAAGAAGATGAAATTAACAGGGCCATTGCCATTCGAAAGGTTGAACTGGAAGGCCTGGTTGCCGAACGCACGACTGAAATTACCAAACAAAAAGAGGAACTGGTAAAAGCACTCGAAGAACTGAAAGCTACTCAGGGCCAGTTAATTCAATCCGAAAAAATGGCATCGCTCGGTGAGCTGACTGCCGGCATTGCACACGAAATTCAAAACCCGCTGAACTTCGTAAATAATTTTTCTGAAGTTAGCAGCGAATTGCTGGATGAAATGAAAGAGGAGCTGGAAGCAGGACATACCGGTGAAGTTGTTGCACTTGCAGGCGATATAAAACAAAATCTTGAAAAAATCATTCACCACGGAAAACGGGCCGACGGCATCGTTAAGGCCATGCTTCAGCACAGTAGAAGCAGCACCGGGGTTAAAGAGCCCACTGATATTAATGTGCTGGCTGATGAATATTTACGATTGGCCTACCATGGTTTAAGGGCAAAAGACAAATCGTTTAATGCTGCCCTGAAAACCGATTTCGATGATTCACTCGGAAAAATAAATGTTGTACCTCAGGAAATGGGTAGGGTAATCCTGAATTTACTCACCAACGCTTTTTATGCAGTTAGCGAAAAGAAAAAACAGTTGGAAAAAAATATTCCGGTTGAAGGAAGTCAAACAGAACCTGAATCCTACAATCCAACCGTTTTGATTTCCACAAAAAAACTGAAAGGGAAAGTGGAAATAAAAGTCAGTGACAACGGAAATGGCATTCCAAAGGCAGCAATGGAAAAAATATTTCAGCCGTTTTTTACCACCAAACCCAGCGGAAAAGGCACCGGCCTGGGATTAAGCATGAGCTACGAAATAGTTACAAAAGCGCATGAAGGCGAACTGAAGGTGGAAAACAACGAAGGCGAAGGTGCAACATTTACTATCATTTTACCGGTTAAATAAAAACATTTACAATGAAGATATTGGTTGTTGACGACGAAAGAGATATTCAAACACTGTTTGAACAGCGTTTCCGAAGGGAAATCAGAAGCGGCGAATTTAGTTTTGATTTTGCTTTTTCGGGCGAAGAAGCATTGAAATACCTGGAGAGCAGAAAACAGGAAGCCGTTCTGATTCTTTCGGATATAAACATGCCTGGCATGAGTGGACTTGAATTATTGAAAAACATCAAGGAAAAATATGAAAAACCACCGCCGGTTGTTATGATGATTACAGCTTATGGCGATAAAGAAAATTACAACCAGGCTATGCAACTTGGCGCCGACGATTTTTTAACCAAACCCGTTGATTTTACAACGCTAAAGGAAAAGTTGAAATCAAGGATTCTTTGATAATCATATAGAAACAAATTCATTCTGTTCGTAATTATTTCCAAAAAACGTAACTTATTCAGCAAATAAAAATTTCAATCTCAATAGGATAGTTTTTCAATAAAACTTTACAGCTATGAACAAAAAATTATGCACCGTTATTTTCGTTTTTCTTTTGACAGGATTCATCAGTTTTGCTCAGCAAAATCCACTATGGTTAAGGTATCCGGCCATTTCGCCTGACGGAACAACGATTCTTTTTAACTACAAGGGCGATATTTATAAAGTTCCCTCAGACGGAGGAACTGCCATTCCGGTTACAATTAGCGACGGCTATGAATTTTCTCCGGTTTGGAGCAACGATGGGGAGAAAATCGCATTTGCATCCGACCGGTTTGGGAATTTCGATGTTTTTGTGATGCCCGCTGCGGGTGGCGAGGCAACACGGTTAACGTTTCATTCAACCAACGAAAAACCAAGCAGTTTTACCAATGACGATACTGAAATTGTTTTTGCGGCACTTCGACAGGATCTGCACACAAATGTCCAGTTTCCAACCGGTGTTATGCCCGAACTTTACAGCGTTCCGGTAACCGGGGGCAGGGTAAATCAAATTCTGACTTCGCCTGCTCACGATGCTACATTTAGCCCCGATGGGACCAAACTCATTTTTCACGACCAGAAAGGGTATGAAAGTGAATGGAGAAAACACCACACATCCGCCGTAACAAGGGACATTTGGGTTTATGACATGGAAAATAAATCATACCAGCAATTGTCTGATTTTGAAGGGGAAGACCGTAATCCGGTTTTTGCTGATAACGACAAATTCTACTATTTAACCGAAGAAAGTGGTTCTTTCAATGTACATCAAAGCTCTTTAAGTCATCCGGGTGAAAATGTGGCCGTCACCAGTTTCAAAAACCATCCGGTGCGGTTTCTCACCAAATCAAAAAATAATACGCTGTGTTTTAGCTACGATGGAGAGATTTATACCATGAGGGAAGGTGAACAGCCTGAAAAAGTTGAAATTCAAATGGGCTACGACGGCAGGGGTGACTTACACAAACCGGTTCCGGTAAGTAATTTTACTGAGGCCAGATTATCGCCCAACGGAAAAGAATTTGCCTATGTTTTTCGGGGTGAAATTTTTGTGAGCAGCATTGAACACGGCACCACAAAACGAATTACCAACACAGCACGCCAGGAAAGAAGTGTCAGTTTCAGCCCCGACGGTAAATCGCTGATTTACTCAGCCGAAACCGACAGCAGTTGGAACATTTACACCAAATCGCTCGTTCGCGAAGAAGAACCTTACTTTTTCATGTCAACCATTCTGAAAGACGAAACTGTAACAGCCACCGCTGCCGAGGAATTTCAGCCTGAATATTCGCCTGACGGAAAAGAGGTGGCTTACCTCGAAAACAGGACAACACTAAAAGTCCTTAATCTTGAAACAAAAAACTCACGGGTTGTTTTGGCACCGGAGCATAATTATTCATATTCCGACGGCGATCAATATTTCACCTGGTCGCCCGACAGCAAATGGCTGCTGGTGAGTTTTGGCCCGAAGGAGAATATTTTTCAACGGGAGGTTGGTTTAGTTAGCGCTTCCGGCGACGGTGAAATTAAAAACCTCACCCAAAGTGGGTACATTGAAGTTGGTCCGAAATGGGTAATGGACGGAAAAATGATGATTTACGGCTCTACCCGCCAGGGAAATAAATCGGAACAGGGAAGAACAAGTAGCGGGGATGTGTTTGGGCTCTTTTTTACACAGGAGGCTTTTGACGAATTCAACTTAACCAAAGAAGAAGCTGAGTTGGCCAAAGAACTGAAGGAAAAAGAAAAAGAAGATACCGATAAAGATGCTGATACAGAGAAGGATAAAAAAGACAAAAAGAAAAAAGAAGAAGCTGAAAAAGAAGAAGAGAAAGTTGAAGATTTAAAATTTGACTGGGAAAACATAGAGGACCGGAAAAAGCAACTAACCGTGCACACATCGGACCTGAACGACTGGCTGTTGTCGGAAGAAGGCGACAAGCTTTACTATTTAACCAGTTTCGAAGAGAAAAACAATCTTTGGGTTACCGATTTAAAAACGAAAGAAACCAAACTTTTTTCCAAAATTAATGCCGGCCGCACTTCCATGGAGCTTTCTGATGACGGCAAATTCATTTTTGTTCTGGCCGATGGAAAACCCATGAAGGTTGATGTTGCTGACGGGAAAAATACGCCCATCAAAACTTCGGGGGAAATGGTGCTGCAAACCGACCGCGAACGTTCCTATATTTTTGAGCACTGCTGGAGGCAGGTTCGTGAGAAATTTTATGTGGAAGATTTGCAGGGAGTTGACTGGGATTTCTACTATTCAGAATACAAAAAATTCCTTGCTCACATTAACAACAATTACGATTACGCTGAATTTTTAAGTGAAATGCTTGGAGAACTCAATGCTTCGCATACCGGTGGAAGATATGGTCACCGGGCAGAAGGAGGCGACCAGACTACTTCTCTGGGTTTGCTTTTCGACTACAATCACAAATCCAACGGGTTGAAAATAGCCGAAGTACTGAAAAAAGGGCCTGCTGACCGGGCAGCTTCAAAAATAAAAGCCGGACATATTCTTGAAAAAATTGATGGGGATGAACTTTCGTTGTCGGTCGATTTTTACCAGTTTTTAAACCGGAAAGAAAAGAAAAATGTGTTGCTTGATTTGTATAACCCTGAAACGCAGGAGCGCTGGCAGGAGGTAATCAAGCCTGTTTCGCTCGGCGAAGAAAACCAGCTTTTGTACGAACGCTGGGTGGAATCGCGAAGAGATGAAGTGGAAAAGCTTTCGGACGGACGACTCGGGTATGTGCATGTTCGTGGTATGAACGATGCCAGTATGAGAACGGTTTACGAAGAAGCGCTGGGAAAACACATTTCGGCAGAAGCGCTTGTAGTTGACACCCGTTTCAACGGCGGAGGAAACCTGCACGACGTACTTTCTGATTTTCTGAATGGCAAAAAATACATGGACATTATTCCACATGGGCAGTACATTGGTTCACAGCCTTCCGACCGCTGGACAAAACCATCCATTGTCGTAATGGGCGAAAGCAATTATTCTGATGCCCATCTGTTTCCGGTGGCTTATAAAATTAAAAACGTGGGCAAAAACCTCGGAATGCCTGTGCCCGGCACCGGAACGTTTGTTTGGTGGGAAACCCAGATTGACCCGACCATTGTATTCGGAATTCCCATGGGCGGCTGGAAACCTCTGGATGGTCCTTTTTTGGAAAATAACCAGTTGGAACCGGATATCCGCGTGATGAACGAACCCGATAAAATGGCTGTCGGCAGAGACCAGCAAATTGAAGAAGCCGTGAAAGAGTTGTTGAAATAAGTGCGGCAGTATCTGTAAATTCATTTTTGGCGCGGATTAATCACCCTCCTTCAACTTAAAACCCATATGTTTTCGTGGGGGAGGCTTTTCCTTTTTTTCAATTAACTCGTCCAAATAGCTGAAAAGCAGTTCGATATTTTTGTTCTGACTTTGTAGTTTCATTTTTATTTCTTCAATATCAAGCTTAAATGTTAAAGTGTCCATCAAAATGATACATATTTTAACAAAAACTTCGATAATTTTTATACTTATCTGGGAGGCTTTTCCGCTTTTTAATACATTCGCCAACTGGAGAACCCCGTGTTCTGTAAAAACCAATGGCAAAGATCCACTCAAATGTTGTTTTGAAGGTGTTGCATTTTGCGATACCATAATTTCAACTTGTTATTCCGTTAATTGGAACATAAAAATTTTTGGGAATTTTTCTTTATTTCATCTGACCTGTTCCCGTAAACGAATTGCCTTTACTTCAAAAAGTTCTGCCAAATTTCAAAACAACTTAGGTACGATTGCAAATTCGCACCGGCGGATAGAATGACCATTGAAATTATCTATTTTTAAGAAGTTTTATTTCAAAATTGTAAATTAAACCAGTTATGGTACGGGCAAATCCGCACTAATGGTAGGGAAACTGAAATTGAATTTTTTAAAAGAATTATTAGTAACCCTATATATTCTGATCTGCTATTATAAAAAAAAACTATTAATTTTCGTAGGTTTAATTTATTTTCGGTTGTTAGATTAAAAAACTAAACTATGTACAAGGTGAAATTTGCAGATAGATATTATACTTCTGAACTAAGCAGAAACAGAGATGCGTATTTTAATGAATCGCACTTGATCGGGGTTTTGAAATTGGAAGAAAGAAGGAAAACAAAAAATGGTTTAGCATTTGCATTATGTACTGGAGCAATTATTGGTTTAACATATTCAAGTTGGACTATCGCAATTATTATTTCAACTGTGATTGCAATTTTCATTTGGATAATTGTTAGATCGTTTATTGAAAAACAAATAAATCTTGTTACCGAATATGCAGAAGTTTATTACGAGAATATGATTCGTTTACAGAGAGATTTAAACCACGAAGTAATTGAACCATTTTTTAAAAGATATATAACAATTGATCAAATTGATGAAAAAATTCCAAATTTGGTTAATTATATAAATCACCGAGAGAAATTAAATCTTATAGATGATGATATAAAATTGATGATAGAAAATTATGAATGGGAAAAGTTTGAAGAAAAAATAAATAATTCTATTGCCAAGTTAGATAAAATAACTACTACCAATATTGCAAAAATGTTATTAGAAAGATTCCCAAATATAAATTTTGACAATCATAATGAGATAAATGAATTATTGGAATCGTTTGAAAATTTTCAAAAAGATAATAAAAGGTATTGTGATATTGACATTCTAGAAAAAGAGATTTTTTCTCAATATAAAGTTCAACAAGCCATTGAATTTGGTAAAAAACTAAATAGAAACAATAGCAATAGATTGACAATTGCTGAAGTTGAAAATATGGACGGATTTGAATTTGAAGATTTTTTGGCAGAATTATATAGAAAAGCAGGTTATAAAGTTCATATAACATCCAAAAGTGGTGATCAAGGTGCTGATTTAATAATCGAAAAGGATGGCATTAACATTGCAGTTCAAGCTAAAAAATATTCTGGGAAAGTAACCAACAAGGCTGTTCAGGAAGTGGTTGCCGCAATGAAATACTATGACTGTGATAAAGCAATTGTAATAACAACGGGGTATTTCACAAAAAGTGCAATTGAATTAGCAGATAGAAATAACGTAATTCTCAAGGACCAAAAATCATTAAACATTTTAATAGATTCCATCTTATAAATTTCATTTCTCCTTAATCAATTTAATAGGGAAGTGATAACACTCTTCGCTGGAACAAATTTGAAGTTAATGCTATAATGCCAACTGTGACTCAAAACTGCCACCTTCTTCACCCTCCCCAATTATCCCGGTCCAGACTCCGGTAATGAATGGCTTCCGAAAGGTGGTGGGCGAGCACGTGTTCTTCTGCTTCGAGGTCGGCAATGGTGCGCGCCACTTTCAAAATGCGGTCGTAAGCGCGGGCCGAGAGGCCCAGCTTGTCCATGGCGTTTTTAATAAGTTCGTTGCCGGCTTCGTCCAGTTGCACGTATTTGCGAATGAGTTTGGAGCTCATCTGCGCGTTGGAATAAACGCCTTTGTGTTCGGCAAACCGTTCTTCCTGGATCTTTCGTGCAACAATCACCCGTTTACGAACGGTTTCGCTGTTTTCGGAAGATTCCATTTCAGCCAGCTTTTTAAATGGCACTGGCACCACTTCCAGGTGAATGTCAATGCGATCGAGCAACGGCCCGGAGATTTTGTTCAGGTATTTCTGCACCACGCCCGGCGCGCACACACAGTCTTTGGTGGGGTGGTTGTAGTAACCGCACGGACATGGATTCATGGATGCCACCAGCATAAAACTGCTGGGGTATTCCACCGAAAATTTTGCCCGCGAAATGGTAATCAGCCGGTCTTCCAACGGCTGGCGCATTACTTCTAAAACGGTGCGTTTGAATTCGGGCAGTTCGTCAAGAAACAAAACGCCGTTGTGGGCCAGGGAAATTTCCCCTGGCTGAGGATAATTTCCACCGCCAACCAGGGCCACGTCCGAAATAGTATGATGCGGACTGCGAAACGGCCGCTGTGTCATCAACGAAGTATCTTTTCCGATTTTTCCGGCCACCGAATGGATTTTGGTTGTTTCCAGCGCTTCCTTCAGTGTAAACGGCGGCAAAATGGTTGGAATCCGTTTGGCCAGCATGGTTTTCCCCGACCCGGGCGGGCCGATGAGAATGATGTTATGACCTCCCGCTGCAGCAATCTCCAGTGCCCGCTTCACGTTTTCCTGACCTTTTACGTCGCTAAAATCGAGCGGATTATTGTTGATTCGAGCGTAAAACTCGGCACGGGTATCCACAATGGTTTGTTCCATGTTTTCTTCACCGTTCAGAAAATCGGTTACCTCGCGCAGGTTTTCGGCTCCGTAAACTTTCAGTTTGTCCACCACAGCAGCTTCGCGGGCATTTTGTTTGGGCAGAATAAATCCTTCAAATCCTTCCTTGCGCGCGTTAATGGCAATGGGCAAAACGCCTTTTATGGGCTGCAGCGAACCGTCAAGCGACAATTCACCCATTAAAACATACTTCGCTAATTTATCGCTACTGATTTGATTGGAAGCTGCCAAAACAGCAGCAGCCAGTGGTAAATCGTAAGCCGAGCCTTCCTTGCGGATGTCGGCGGGTGCCATGTTGATTATGATTTTATAGCGGGGCCAGCCAAATCCGTTCAGGCGAAGAGCCGATTCAATACGCTGCTGACTCTCTTTCACCGCGCTGTCGGGTAGTCCAACCAGCAAAAATTTGATGCCCTGGGTAACGTCAACTTCAATGGTAATGGTAGTTGCATTTATTCCGAAAACTGCGCTGCCGTAAGCTTTTACCAACATGAGAATGGGTTTAAATTTGATTCATTTAATTTTTCAAAGTATAAATGTAGAAAATTAATCAGAAAATACAGGACTGAAAACCTCTCAAGTGTTAACTTTAGGGGCGAAAGCATGATGTTTTAAATTCTTATTTAAGGTAAATGATAAATCTGCAATTACCTGAAAATTATGATATTATTCTTTTTTATCTGGGATTTATTATCCTTGTTGCCACTATATTACCACGTATTTTGTCGAAACATTTGATAACGGCGCCTATTGTTTACCTGATTTTGGCAGTGGGTGTTTTTGTTTTTTTTAAGGAAAGCCCGCTTCCACATCTGGCTGAAAGTCCTTATTTGGGTAAAAGACTGACAGAAATGGGGGTTATTATTTCACTCACTGCCGCAGGACTGAAATTGAAAAGGCCCTTTGCCTGGGAAACCTGGCGTTATGCTACACGTTTACTGCTGATTACCATGCCGCTGACTATTGGCTTAATTGCGCTGTTCGGTTGGTGGATGCTCGGTTTTGCACCTGCTACAGCCATGTTACTGGGTGCCGTAATTGCACCTACCGATCCGGTGTTGGCTTCCGATATTCAAACTACACCTCCACATCAGGACGATTCATCGAGTGCCCGGCTGGCACTAACTACCGAAGCCGGACTGAACGACGGGCTGGCTTTTCCTTTTACCAATATGGCCATTGCCATGGCGCTGGTGGGTTCACATCCTGCTTTGTGGTTTACCGACTGGCTGTTCACCGATTTTTTCTATAAAATCATTGTTGGCACACTCATCGGAATCGGTTCGGGATGGATACTGGCAAAAATTATGTACTGGCTACCCTATCCAAAAACTCACAGTTCGGTGATATCTACCGGACTTCTCGCACTAAGTCTTACTCTTTTACCTTATGGTTTGGCAGAAATAGTTCATTCATACGGATTTATTACTGTTTTTGTGGCTGCCTGTACATTTCGTTATCAGGAAAGTACGCACGAACAATTGGAAACTCTGCATGATTTTTCTGAAGAAATAGAGCGAATTCTCGTAGCAGTTTTATTCACTGTGGCAGGTATTTACATCAGCCATGATTTTCTTAACGATTTTCGATGGTTTATGATACCGGCGGCACTGATAATTTTATTTATTATCAGGCCTTTAACGGGGATTGCAGGCTTGTTGGGAACCAGGCTGCCAGGAGTAAAAAAGCAGATTATTTCCTTTTACGGAATCCGCGGAATCGGTTCCATTTATTACCTTTTGTATGCCTTTTACCATGCTCATTTCGAACAGGCTCGTGAAGTGCTGGCATTGGTTGTGGTCGTTATTCTCTTTTCAGTTTTCATTCATGGACTCTCGGCCCGGTTTGTAATGAACCGATATGTAAAAACTACCTGATTAAGAGAGATTTTTAACCCGGTTTATAAAAATAAATTTCAAACTCAGCTTCCGAAATTTCGTTTACCCAATGCTGAACCGATATGCTGGCAGCTTTGTCAATTAAAGGTGCAGGAAGAAAAGGTGCCAGGAGTTTATAAATTTTTCCTTCGGAAAGTTGTTTCAAATCGGCCATCACCTGGTTTACCGGATGTTCGCCGGCAGCCAGCATTTCCCGGGCATTCATTTCTTTATGAACCGTTTTTTCGTCAACCCACCATGGTTTTACTGTGTTGTAACCACTGCCAGCGGTTTCCCCAAGCAAATCCTGTCCAACCTCTTTACGCAACCGATTGATTAGGTCTTCCACTTTTACATTGCCAATGGCCGCAGCCTGTTGCAAGGTGGCAATTTTAGCCACGGTTTTCCGCAGTACCGGATTTTTCAACTTGCTGAAAGCCGGCACATAGTCGATGAGTACCTCTTCGAGTTGAGGCCAGGTTTCTATCAGTTGCAACACTTTTGTTTTGGGTGATATGATAATATTTTCTTTGTTTTCCATAATTTCTATTTGTACGATAAAATGCGTTGTTCCCCTTCAAGCGCCCGGTATTCAGTAAGGTTTTGCGATACTTCAAGTGTTCCGAGGTACTCCCCTTTTTCGTTACGTAATGCAAAATATTCGATGTGGATAAATTTTCCGCCCAGATTAATCCAGAAAGGCGCCCGATCTTGTTTTCCGCTTTTAAAATCTTCCAGAATTTTGTCTACAATATGTGCGCTGGCCGGTGGGTGGCAGTGCCTAACGTCGCGATTGAGAATAGCGCGGTTACGCTGGAAAATACGTTCTGTTCCCTGGGTAAAATATTTTACTTTGTCGTTTCGGTCAACAAAAGTCATGTCAACCGGCACGGTATTCAAAATGGCCAGTAACTCTTCCGCAGTAAAACCACCCGAAGGAAGTTGAATGTTACCGCCCTCTTTCTGTGCTTCGTTAATATTCTCTGCTTCCATGCCATCCGGTGTCCATTCGGTTGGCGGATCGTAAAGACAAAAACCAATTTCAACCGACTGTTTGCGAATCTGGTACCAGTCGCCATCGGCCAAAGCATCCATAGCCATCGGGAAAAGGATTTCCTCTTCTTTTACGGTCATTTCCACAACTCCTCTGGCAGCAGGAATCAGCACAAGCTCGGCAGAGGCGATTAAATCATCTTTTGTGAGGTCCGGAGTATGCAAAATTTCGATGCTTCCTTTGAGCAGTTCCCTGATTTCATCGTGTTTTCCCCACATTACCTTGGGCGGTCCGGTAACACCAATTTTTTCGAGATAAGGAAAAAGCAAATATTCTTTTCGCTGGTAATGCTTGTCCACATCCACCAGTTGGTTGAATCCGGCTTTTAGCTGAAGGACCGTTTCTTCAAAGTGTTCTTCTTTTACATATTTCAGTGCATTAAGCTGGGAAAGCACATTTCCGGCCACACGTTTCAGCACTTTGTTCTCTTCCAGCATTACATCCACCGGATGACCTTCGGGAATGGTTTTGGCCGCCGAAAGATCGACCCGGCCTTCCAGCACCGCGGAATGTGCATCACAAAGTTTCAGTACCTCTTCTTCAGGCAAACCTTCGGAAATGAGTTCCTGTTCCACTTCAACTACTTCACCGTAGGGAATATTGCTGAGGCTTACCAGTAACTCTTGCCGCACTCCTTCTTCCGATTCACCCTCATGCAGTTTCAAAATAAGTTCTTTCAGTTTGGCTTTTCTGAATTTCGAATTGTCAATATGTTCACTCATAATATTGTTTTAAAAAGGTTAAAAAAAGGAGACCCAATATATATGAGCTCCTTTTTTGAATACCCAATAAAATTAAAGAAAAAAGATTATTGTATCAAATTAACTGTTTAACTTCTTCTCTTTTTCAATACTCCAGCCGAATTTCAGTCCGAATACAAACCAGACCAGAGCTACGGTTCCCAGTGCAAAAAGTGTATCGCCAAATACTCTCAGCCATTTAAAGGTGTTAATGAGCGGAGTTTGCAAAAATTCAGCAGAACGGGCATACCACAAACCTTCCTGCACGCTGGCAAATGTTTGGGCAAGACCGATGGGCAAAACGCTGATGAGAACCATTGCTGCCAGGCCGATGTTGATAGCCCAGAAAGCAAATTTCAGCCATTTTTCTTTCCATACTGAAACTGTATCCATATCACGCAGAACGAAAAGCATCAGACCGATTCCCAGCATCCCGTAAACGCCGAACAGTGCTGTGTGCCCGTGAACCGGAGTGGTATTCAGACCCTGCATGTAATATAGCGCAATGGGTGGATTAATGAGAAATCCGAAAATTCCCGCCCCCACCAGATTCCAGAAAGCAACGGCAATAAAACTGTAAATAGGCCATTTGTAGGCTTTTATCCAGGTTGAACTGCGGTATATTTTTAAATTGTCCCAAGCTTCGTATCCCATGAGCACAAGCGGAACCACCTCGAGAGCACTGAACGATGCACCAATGGCCATTACGGCTGTTGGTGTTCCGGTAAAATAGAGATGGTGAAATGTTCCGAGAATACCTCCCGAAAGGAAAATAACCGTTGTAAACAGAACGGCCAGCGTGGCTGTGGTTGCTCTTACCAGTTGCATACGAACAAAAAGAAAAGCCATAACCACCACAGCAAAAACTTCGAAGAAACCTTCCACCCAGAGGTGAACCACCCACCAGCGCCAGTATTCGGCTATGGCCAGATTGGTCTGGCGGCCCCACATCAGACCGGCACCATAGAATAAGGCAATGGCAGCAGAAGCAATAAGAAACAGGATTAAAAGATGGCGGCTGTCGTTTCGTTGTTTTAGTGCTGGTAAAATTGCCCTACCCATAAGAAACAGCCAGATGAAAAGACCGGCAAAAAGAAATATTTGCCAGAAACGGCCTAACTCAACGTACTCGTAACCCTGGTGTCCGAACCAAAAATTCTGAACAAGTCCCAGTTTCTGCATAACACCCATCCATTGGCCGGCCAATGAACCAACCACAATAACCAGGAGTGCCCCGAACAAGACATCCACACCAAGTTTTTGAAATTTGGGTTCCACACCCGAAATGGCAGGTGCGTAGTAAAGCCCTGTAGCAAGCCATGATGTAGCAATCCAGAAAATGGCAATTTGCACGTGCCAGGTTCGTGAAATGGAGTAGGGAAGCCAGTCGGCTAAAGGAATGCCGTAAAATGCCTGGCCTTCAACTCCATAGTGGGCAGTAATTACACCCATTACAACCTGAACCAGAATGAGTAGGGTAACCACCCAGAAATATTTTAACGTCGCTTTTTGCGAAGGGGTTTGTCCGATATCTTTTAAGGGATGCGAGGTTGGAGGTTTCAGTTCTTCTTCCTCTTTTCTGGAGGCATAATACCAAATCATTAATCCGATGCCAGCCAATAGAATAATTACACTGAAACCTGTCCATAGAATCATTGCACCGGTGGGGGTGTTTCCAATCAGTTCGTCGGCAGGCCAGTTGTTGGTGTAGGTAATGTCCTGGCCAGGCCTTTCGGTAATACAGGCCCACGAAGCCCAAAAGAAAAAAGCATTCAACAGTCTGACTCTTTCCGGATCTTTCAGAGAATTTTCGGGTACGCTGTAAGCATCACGCAAGTGAGCCAATTCCGGATCATTTGTAAAAAGACCGCCATAATGAGCGCTGTTGTTTTCAATGGCATCGGCCCTTAATGATGAAATTGTAATGATTTTTTGTTTTGGGTCGAAGGTATTTGTGCGCATATCGCGCTGAAGTAAAAATCGTAATGATGCCTGCTGGTCTCCGGTAAGGTCATCGTAAACTTTACCGTGTGCATCCAATGCCAGCCTGTCGAGCATATAAACTGCTTCACGGTGGAGCCAGTCGGCTGTCCAGTCGGGGGCCTGGTATGCCCCATGTCCCCAAATTGTTCCCAACTGGTGCCCACCAAGCGATTGCCAAACATTCTGACCATCCTTAATGTCCTGTCCGGTAAATAAAGTTTGTCCGTTTTCGGTAACAACCTTTTCAGGAACAGGAGGGGCTTCCCTGTAAATTTCTTTCCCGTAATAAAGTAAAACACCAAAGGAAATAACCATTACGGCAATAAATCCTAACCACAATTTTTTTGTCTTCATAAAGTTTGATTTTTATTTTTTGATGCTGCAAATATAAAATCTTTTTACTGATAGACAAAAAGGTCTTTTAATCATTGTAACTTTTTTGTACTTTTGTTTTTTATAAAAAAAGACCGTGTTTAAAAAAGAGACTGAATATGCATTAAGAGGTTTGGTTTACATACAGATGCAAAACCAAATTGGTAAAAGGCCCGGAATTCTTGAAATTGCTTCGGAAATTGATACTCCGCCCTCATTTACCGCCAAAATTTTACAACGTTTGGTACGTATTGGGTTTATTGAATCGGCCAAAGGGAAAAACGGTGGGTATTATTTTGATTCAGACAAAAAAGAACTTTCGTTGAAAAGTATAATTGTAGCCATTGAAGGAGAAAAAATTTTTACCGGCTGCGGATTCGGCCTGAAGCATTGCGATGAAAAAAATCCATGTCCGTTGCATGATGCCTATGCACCAATTAGGGATGCACTAAATCAGTTACTTTCAACTGAGACTATTCAAAACCTGGCTAAAAAAGACAATCCGGAACGAGTTTTGAGCAGATTGAACGGCGATTAGTTTTTTAATCAGAAATTACAATTTCTTCCTGTTTTTCTTTTTTGTCTGAAACAAAAGCAACCATCACAAGCAGCAACACCAATACAATGGCCACATAAACTCCTGTCGGAATGGGTGCAGGCTCGCCTTGTGCATACGAATGCAAACCGGAAAGGTAGTAGTTCACCCCAAAATATGTCATCAGAACCGAACCGAAACCTACCAGCGAAGCGGCACTAACGGCATAATTGCCTTTGAATCCGGGAATTTTGTGCATGTGCACAATAAACGTGTAAACCAAAATGGTAACCATAGCCCAGGTTTCTTTTGGGTCCCAGCCCCAGTAGCGGCCCCAGCTTTCGTTGGCCCAAACACCGCCAATAAACGAACCGGCTGCCAGCATCAAAAGGCCAAGAATTAATGAAATGTGTATGATGACAACCAACTCTTTTATTGTGTGGTTTACCCGGATTTTGTTTTTGTTGTTTCTGAAAATTATCAAAATAAGATTTAGGAATCCCAGCATGGCGCCAATGCCCAGAAATCCGTAACTGGCCATAATGATGGCCACATGCACGATGAGCCAGTACGATTTCAATACCGGCACCAGATTGGTAATTTCGGGGCTCATCCAGCTAAAACCGGCTACCAAAAGCGTTATTCCGGCAAGTAGCGTTGTTAACGACAACGTAATTTCCGACCGGCCTACGAATATTAATCCTGTGAGTAAAGTTGCCCAGCTCACAAATATCATCGACTCGTAACCGTTGCTCCAGGGCGCGTGGCCCGAAATATACCAACGGATTATAAGTCCTGCTGTTTGTGCCGCAAACAATATTAAAATGAGAAAAAAGGCAATTTGTTTTAATGTAACCAGTTTCATTTTTGGGTTGAAAATGGTGTAAAGTTGCAGCAAGAGCAAAACCAGCCCAACTGTCAGCAATATTTTTGATAGTTTTCCAAAAATATCCCATTTGTGGTATAAAATTTCAAGTTTGATTTTCGTTTTTGGTGGAATAATTTGTTCTCCTTCTTTTTGCTGATAGCTTTTAATCTGGTTCAGAATCTGGGTTGCTGTTCCCCAGTCTGATGTAGCTACAGCATTCAAATAATTT
This sequence comes from Mariniphaga sp., assembly GCF_041687215.1. Taxonomy (NCBI): domain Bacteria; kingdom Pseudomonadati; phylum Bacteroidota; class Bacteroidia; order Marinilabiliales; family Prolixibacteraceae; genus Mariniphaga; species Mariniphaga sp. The sequence goes on along the minus strand of NZ_JAWLCI010000001.1, from coordinate 111,747 downwards.
TGAGTGGCTTGTTGTGCAAAAGTTTCACCTTCGGCGCCCAGTGTGCTTGCATCGGTTGCCGTAATCCATTTTTGGTTTTCGTGGCCGGGAACGGGAAAAACGGTAAGGAAATTTCCGGAAAAAACATTAAAAAGAATGTTCACCCGTTCGTCCACGTTAATTATTTCTTTGTCAAGTTTGTTGCGCTCGCTGCTTTTTTTGGCGAATGCTTCCGAAACTGCAGCATTAAGCCGGTAGCCGCCCATTTCGCGCGGTTGCACTATGGTGTTGAAGGTTGCATAATCGGTGGAAATTCCCAACATTTTCCGAAGTTCCGGATTAGCCACTTTTATCATGGGTACATTTTTCCATTGTTCAGGTTTGGCCTGCATGGAAAGAAAAACTTCGGAGGCATTCATTCCCTGCCATTTATTCTTTTTGGCCACTTTGCGCAATATTTCCGAAGCAAGCGTTGCAGTTGGTTCCGTTCGGCCTTTGGTGCTTTGCAGGAGCAACTCTTCAAATTCAGCAACATGGTTTTTATTCAGGGACTGGATATTTTGTGGCTGGGCATTCAACATTGAAAAGAAAATTCCGAAAACAAGAACAGCAAACAGTTTTTTTCGTTCCTCGCGCAACCTTGCTGAAGCTTTTATCAGTTTCATAAATCGGCTGTTTCTATTGAAAAGCGTTAAAACAAATCCAATGGCCATAATCAAATAGCCGAAATAGGTGATTGAAGTTCCCCAGGCGTCGCTGTTCACTGAAAGGATTGTACCTTTTTCATCTGTGTCGTAAGACGATTGAAAGAACCGGTAGCCCTGGTATTTTAAAATGTTATTCATAAAAATGCGGAACGGTTTTTCTGTGGCGCCATCTTTTAAAATTACTTCGCTTGCATAAGACGAAGGGCTGTTGGACCCCGGGTAGCGTTCAAGCTGAAAATCTGTTAGATAAATGGAAAAAGGAAGTTCAATTTTTTTGGAACCAAACGAGACTGAAACTTCTGTACCGTCAATTATGGTGGTGAATGGTTCTGCAATTATTCCTTTCATGCCGTAAACCACTAAATTTTTCGACTGATTTCCTATGGTAATTTCTGTTTGCAATGCATCGCGGTTTGAACCACCTTGTTGCGGAGGAGCATAAACCAATTGGGTTTTGCCGTTTTGGAAAAACTGCCTCACTGCAAAATGAATATTTCCGCTTGAGTAAACTGTTTGGGTATTCATCCGGTATCGCTCGCCGGGAGTAATTTCTTCTGCTCTATTTCCGCTCATATCCAGCACAAAAACTGAATCTGTGGAAATGAAATACAAATTTCCCTGGTCTATTTGCAGATTGATGTCTGAGTTTTCATTTTGTGCATTAAAAGCAATGGTGCTTCCTTCAACTGTTTTTCGTTCGCCGTTTTTCAGATTAAAATCAGTCCGCTGCATTCCCTCACCAACGGCCATCAGAGAAACAATTGGTTCTCCGTTTGGATCGGCCACAACAGTTTCGGCTGCCGATGGCATGTATTGCAGATTTTTAACCTGAATCGTTTTTCCGTTCAATTGAACTTCTTCTGAAAACCGGTTGGCAGTGTAAGCCGAGAATTTTACTTCGTGTTCTTGCTCTGCCACCATTTGTCCATCAGTTGCGGCTATTTTAATGAATGTTTCCTCAGAAACAATAAAATTGGATGATTGTCCTTCGCGAATGTGCATGGTGCCTTCGTAACCGTAATAGCGTGTTACACCGGCGCCAATAATCATAAAAACAAAAGAAATATGGAACAGGAACCCGGGCCATCTTTTTTTGGTAAAAAGTTTATTTTGGAAAACACTTCCGATAAGGTTTATAGCAATGATAACCAGTAATATTTCAAACCACCTGGAATTGTAAATTAATATTTTAGCAGTGGGTGTGCCGTAGTCATTTTCAATAAATGTGGCATAACCAATGGCTATGGCGAATATGGTTATCAGAATTCCGGTAAAAAGCATGGAGAACAGAAACGAAACAAACTTTTTCATAATTCAAACATCTAAAAAATTGCCCAAAAATAGCTTAAGATTGGAAAGTTAAAAGAAAAAAGGAGATAAAAAACAGGTGATTAACAATTAGTAAAGCTGATAATGGCATGTTGAGCAAAGCTCGTCGCGCCAAACTTCGTTAATATTTATGGGGTGCTGAAATTCCAGCGGGTTGGCCACATTTGAAATTTCCAGATTCTCAGGCGTGCCCTGGGCAGTAATGTTATGGCATAAATTGCAATCGCGTGAAATAACCTGTCCCCGGGTTGAGGTGTGCCGGTCGTTGTGACACCTGTAGCAGCCATCGGTTTCAAGGTGTCCCAGGTGATTGGGATACTCAGTCCAGTTAACTTTCATATAAGGGAAAATGTTTTTTGAATAGCCTTCCTGAATGCTGGCAATGGCATTTTCGATATCACTTTTATTGGACTCGAGTAATTCGGGATACATAATTTCGTAATATTCATTCACCTGCGTTTTGATGGCAGTGAATGCACTGTCTTTTGTCGGATAATCCATAGTAAATACACCCATGGCAACCGATTTAATATCAGGCAAATCTTTCGAAATATCACCTGAAACAATATATTCATCAATAAAGTTCTGCGGAACCTTATAGTTGTGCGACGGCCGGTTGTGACAATCGAGGCAGTCCATCACCCGAACTTCCAGCGAATCCATTTGAGCCGGGGTGAGTTTGTTTTCTGAATCTTCATAAATGGTTTCCTCACCGGTTTTCAGGTTGGTGTATTTTACCCACGGAATTACCCCGCGTTTTTCGTCGGCAGCCATGTATTCAATTTTTACATCCGGATTGATGTGCCAGTGAATTCCTTCGCTTATTCCCTGCGCGCTATGTTCTGAACTGGTTTTAAGCAGCATGTGAATGTCCCATTCGGTGTTTTCCTCATCGGCCAGATAAGAACGTTTGATGCGTAGTTTCCGGTCATAAAATTTTTCGGGCCAGTGACACTCTTCACATGTTTCCTGGGCTGGCCGCAAACTGTGCACCGGCGTTGGAATGGGGCGTGGGTATTTGTCGAACATTACCGAATAAACCTGGTATAAACCGGAAAGTTTACTTTTTACATACCAGTCGGCTCCGCTGCCCACATGGCATTCCACACACGAAACACGCTCGTGCGACGATTCCTGGTAGGCCACATATTCGGGTTCCATTACCTGGTGGCATACTTTTCCGCAAAATTCTACTGACTCGGTATAATGAAAAGCTTCGTAACTGCCTACTGCCGAAAGAATTAAAAGTATAACAGTTCCGGTTGAAAATATGATGGTGGCATTTCGGGTGGCCGGATTATTAAAATCGAAAACCGGCCAGTCTTTTATTTTAGCCCCCTGTACCTGTTTTTTAATTTTTCGTTTGGTAATTAACATACCAACCGGGATCAAAATTAACCCGATAATTAAAAAAATAGGTAGAATAATATAAATAAACAGTCCTACATAAGAGCTACCTACATCGAAAATAATCGTGATAATAAACAAGAGTGCAATGAGGAACAGGTTGAGAATGGCAATTGCTGCACCTATAATGGAGATCCAGTTTCTTAACGTTTGTGGTAGTTTCATAGGACAAATATTTTTTAAAGCATAAAAAGCTATTGGTTCTGCAAAAAAACCGTTAAACAACAAGGGTGCTTAACGGTTTTTCATGGTCTTTCAGGTATGCCAGCCGGTAACTATACTTTTGTAGTTTTTACCTGGTGGTTTTCCCATTGAAGCAACATATAAATGTATCAGCAAAAACACAAATACAAGGAACCCTATTACACCGTGAATAACTGCCGTAAGCATTACTCCGCTAATCCTGAATACCTGCTCGATAATCATTTCAGGAAAAAATAAGGCAATGCCGGTAACAATAAGAATGGGCAGAAACAGATACATCACAAAAATGTATGAATATTTTTGTAACGGATTAAACTTCCTTTTTTCTGAAATGGGGAAAGGTGATTCCTCGCCTTTAAACATTCCGGAAATGTAATATTGAATTTGCTTTGTTATCCTTTTAGATAACCCTTTGGTTTTTACACGGTAATACTTACCGTTTTTGGTAAGAATGTTTCCAAAAACAAAAAGAAAGTAACTGATTGTTACAATAACTCCGGCAATATTATGAACAGCAATTGCGGCTTCAAAATTCAGTAGAAGGGCACCTCTGTCAGAATAATGTAAACTTATTCCGGAAAAGATGAGTGCAAGAATTCCGAGTGCATTAATTCCATGCCAGATTCTGAGCCATAAAGGATATAAATAAAGTTTTTCTCCGTTTTCCATAAACCTATTTTTTTATAATCCTTAAAATAGTGTGAACAGCAATTCCACCAAGAATAGCAAAGAATACAATGGCAAATATGGTGTTTAAGTAAGGAACACGCGAAGCCCCGATTACATAATACTCATTAGAGAATTCTTCTTCGGTATTTTTTGCGGTAAAAAGGCCTAAAATTGATTTTTGTGAATTTTCCCCGGTTTCTGTTCGCGATCTCAAATTTTGATATTTGTATAAAGAAGCTTGTAACATCGAATTGGCTGAATGACATTCAACGCAATTTTTTGTAGCGTGTTCTTTCCTTAAAACATTATGTGACACCATTAATGAATCCTGCACCTGGGTATGGCATTCAATACAACGCACACGCCTGAAATGCAGTTCCTGGTTGGGAAGCCAGTTGTGGATGTCAACCAGTTGTGGTTTTTCATCTGCTGAAACCAACTGGTATCGGGTCATGTTGTCGTGGCATGAAAGGCACATGTTGTTGCTGTATTCCACAATTTCCCTAATGTCGCTGCTGGTTCGTGCAGTTGCCCTGTAATAATGCTGACTATGGCATTTGGAACATGAGAATTGATCGCCATGTAATTCGTAATGAACACTTTTCTGATATTCTTCTTCAATTTTGTCGAACTGCCAGTCTTCATAGGTGGGGTCTCCACCATGGCAATCGATACATGTCATCATCGGTTCCAGTTTCAATTGGCCATCGTGAGGATAGGTTTCATAATCCATTGAATGGCAATCGATACAACTAAAAGCCTGATGCACACCAATAGCCAACTGAACAGTATCCAGAATGTAAAACGGGTTCATCAGCCGTTTTTCTTCTTGTTCAGTCCAGTCGTTATAAATGGTATGAGCTTGTGAAGCATGGCATTTGAGGCAAGCCTGATTTTGTTCAGGTATGTTTTGCCCGTTGGAATTCAGCACACCCACAAACCCTGTAAAATAAACAAGGAAAATTGTGCAAGCGAAAAATCTCATGGCACAGGATAATTAAAAAAACTGCCCCGGGAGTCAGCACTCTCCGGAGCAGGATTCGATTTTATAACCTATTTTAAAGACCTTATAAAGTTTATAACAGCCCAGCGATCTTCTTCTTCTGGAATTTTTTTCTCGAAGTTGGGCATTTCATCCATACCGATAATTGATTGGTAGTAAATTTCACCATCAGTTTGACTTTGGAATTTCGGATCGTTAAACGGAATCATTTTAGCTGTCATACTAGCAGCTTTTGGTCCATCTCCCAATCCAACGTTTCCGTGGCACGATTTGCAATGTTTTGCATACATCATTTTACCTACCCTATCCAACGATGCATCGCCGGCATATGGGTTTTTCATTTCTTTGTACTTAGCGGGGATATCCCAATTCTCCGGCATACTTGTGCTTTCTGTTGGTGAAACAAAAGCAGCCAAAAGCATTCCTGCAAACAGGACTACCAGGGGATATGTTAAAAATTTAATCTTACCTTTTTTCATGATAAATTATTTTATATAGTTAAACATTAAAAGTTCCAAATTCTGGTAATGGTAAATCCAAATGCCAGGTTATCCAGGTTGAATTTGTTTGAATTCCACATCATAATATCCTGAGGAATAATTCCTTTTGCATTTCCCATATATATTTGGAATGCATGAGTACTTGTTGCAATTTCAATGCCAAAAGAAACATTTGGCTGATGATGAGCCGGAACTTGCAGTTGTTCAGAAATTTGCTGAATATTTAGCGGTGCATCGTAGTTAAAAATGAAGGACGATTGTGGGGAAAAATTTACTCTTCCGTTAAAATGCACTCCAATTTTATCGTGGTCAAAATTGCGTTCAACCAAGTTGTAATGTGTAAAACTTACACCTGTTTGCAGGGAAAGCCAGTAGTTGAATTTGCGCCCTATTATCAGTTGTGAAAAATAGGATAGCCTGTCGGCAAAAGCGATGTCAAATTCTGCCGGACCTTCTCCCGAGTGCCAAACCTTACCAGTTCCAAATGCACTTTCATTTCTTCCGTCAACTGCCACCACACCATAAAGTGCCACTGCAACGGGAATTGTATTTTCACGGGTTTGTTCCAGAATGGTCCATTTGGCATTCAAATCGGTGTACATTCTTTCTTTGCTTAAACCAATACCTGTTTGAAAGTTTTTAAAAGGCACATAGTTTAATGCAAGCCTGATATTTGCTGCCGGAGCATATATCCCGAAAAAATCAGACATCCCATTTTCTATGGTTCCAAATTTATGCTGAATGGCAAATTCCAATGTTCCTTCTATTGGAATCATGGTTGTTTGGTTATCAATTAAATAACCACTTGCAAACGGTGCTCTAACGGGTCTGTCCTTTACCGGTTCTTCCTCGTCCTGAGCAAAGATTGCGGTGAACGGAATAACCGTAAGTAACACGAATAGTATGTAATTCTTCATTTCTGCCATTTTTTCGGTTAGTTATTTTTTGCACCTTGTTCAATCCACGCCAATATAAGGTCGGCCTGAGTTAATGTATATTTTTTATAATGCTCTCCATCTGGATGTGGGTAAGTATATATTCTGCTTTCTTCTGGCGATGTTTTATTAATATACCTGGTGCTGTTGAGCGAACTAAAGGCATTCTCTTCTCTTAAATCGGGAATCTGGCTTCCGTTGTGGCAGGCTGTACAATTGTTTCCACTGGTGAAAATGGGAAGAACTTCTTCAGAAAAGCTGATTTCCTGATCCGGATCACGGTCTGGAATCTCTTCAGGAATTTCCCAATCGTACAGACAGCTTGAAGCCATAAAAGCAGCTACAATAACCAACAGCAATATTTTTAATTTAATTTTCATCTTTGCTAATTTTTGTTATACGCCAGTTGCAATGAATAAAATACAGCCGGTGTGAACTATGCTTCGGGCTGGTATGCATTCAGTGCTTCCAGTGTATTGATAAGCAGCGCATTGATATATCTTGGGTTGTGTACGCCCAAACTACGGTCTTCTACAATTCCTATCCAGTTAAAATACGCACGTGCCAAATCTATTGGATATGTTCCAGGTACCGGATGATAACCATGTTCGTCATCTCCTTCAACCACACCAAATTCCATGAGTTTTTCTTTTATTAGGTCAAGTTTTGCAGCAACGTCTGATTGTCTGCCACCATAATTGAAACTTTCAGTTTCGTGGCACGTGTTGCATGCATTCAAACTTGGATTAAAAGAGTGTCCTCCACCACCGTTACCAAATTCACCCATGTGGCAACCTGTGCAGGAAGCTGTTTCATTCAGGTGGTAAGAACTGTTTGGGTCCGGATATGAAACTGAACCTTCAATTTCAGCAAATCCAACACCAGCCACAAGGTTGGCCTGCGGTCCGTGGTGTGGTCCGTAATGAGTGCTGGCAATACGGAAGGTTTCTGCGCCCGGAGTTGCAACATTTGGTTCCGCTGTACGGGTTTGATGACAATTGGCACACAGGTTACTGTTGCCTAACATATCTAAAACTGTTACCTTGTCGGAAGCTGCAACAACAGGATCATTTAACCTTAGTGCATAGTCGGTTGTTTCAAAAGTTTCATGCAATCCGTGGCAGGTATTGCATTTCCAGGCAGTCGGATTGGTAATATCACCGGCAACCTGGCCCAATTCTGCATACTGAACAAATTGTTCGTGTGAATGACATGGTGAACAAGAAGCGCGACTTCCGGCATAATCCACAGCTATTGCACCTGCGGAGTGTACCGACATGGCAAACTGTCCCTGGATAGACTCGATATTATCACTGTTATGGCAGGCAAGACAGGAAACATTTCCGTCCACACCATCCATACCATCAGATCCGTCAGCTCCGTCAGCTCCCGATGGGCCCATAGGGCCTTCTTTTACACACGATGTGGCAAGAAATGCACACACAACACCAAAACAAATAAGTTTTAAAAATGATACATATTTCATAACATGACCAGTTTAGTAGTTTATACTATAAATCATTAAATACTTTACGGCGTAAAAATAGTATGGAAATTTGTTGGTTCGGCGGTGTAATCAATGATATATCAATCAGTTGCTGTTGATATAAGTTGCGCCCGTTATTGACATATATCAATCAGCCATTTTTGCTGATCTCCTGCAGGCTGCTTTCATCAAGGATTTCAATGGTATTACCTTGTGTTTTAATGAGTCCCGATGATTTGAATTGTTGCAATATCCTGACCAGGCTTTCTTTGGTCATATTGGACATATCAGCCAAATCCTGCCGGGTTAAAGGAACAGAGAAAGGATTAGCCTTGAATACGTCGTTTTTCAGGTAAAGCAGCGTATCTGCAACTCTGCCGGGCATATATTTCTGGGTTAGAACTACCAGCTTATTCAGCAAAGCGTTGTTTTGTTTGGTATGGTGGCGAAGCAATTCAACTGCAAAACGATTATTTTCTGAAAATAATTGAGAAAGTTTGGATGCATTAATCAGGCAGCAGGTAACTGGTGTAACGGCTGAAATGGTAAATTTCTGAACATTTCCGTTGAATAAATCACCGCCGGTAATAAAATCGAGATTGCTTATTAGTTTAACAATCAGGTTTTTACCCTTTAGTCCCTCAACGTACACTTTGGCTAAACCTTGTCTGATACAAACAACGTATGTTGATGAAGTATTTTGTTTTATGATGGTTTCTCCTGGTTTATATTTGATTTGCTGTTTGCCGTCAACAAGATATTCGAGTTCCTGGTGCTCTAAAGTTTTAAGGAGATTGGTATCATCGCTTCTAAAACATGTTTTGCAGCAACAATCCTGTGTCTTTTCACAATCGACACTAAGTTTTTCACATTTTACACATTCAAAATCAGCTTCTTTTAACACCTTTACCTCCTTCAAAAATCAATATCCGAATTAAAACTTCTGGTTTGTAACGAAAGTTCCAAAATTAATAAAAAAATCAGTTATTGAAAAAAATATCTTTTAATACATTTTTGAAAAAGAGTTTTTTATGAAAATATTGAATTTATTGGGAATCCATTGTTTTTTAGTCTTTTATGTTTAAGATAAGATTTGCCATGGTTTCAATCCATGCCGGTTCGGCGTTCAGGCTTTCAACGAGCTGCAATTTTTCGCCTCCTTTTTCCATAAATTCCTCCTTGTACTCATCGCCAATTTCAATAATGGTTTCAAGGCAATCGGTAACAAATGCCGGGGCAAAAACCAGGATGCGTTTTTTTCCTTCATTAAGTTTTTCAAGTAAAACTTCATCTGTAAACGGTTCCATCCATTTGTTATCGAGGCGCGACTGGAACGAAACCGAATAGTTTTCGGGTTGAATACCCAGTTCTTTGGACAAAAGCCGTGATGTGGCATAACAGGTTGCCCGGTAGCAATGGTGTCCATGTTCGGGCATGGCGTTCTGGCAGGAACACTGTTCCACCGTAATTCCCGGGTGGCTCTTTTCGAGATGCCGGTTCGGAAGTCCGTGATAGGAGAAAATGATATGATCGAAACTTTCCGGATTGTATTTTTGGCCTTGCGCTGCAAAGGCTTTAAGAAATTTTGGATGATCGTAAAACTGATCCACCACTTTCAGTTCAAGATCAACATTTTGTTTTTTCAATTCCTGTTCCACTGCCACCACGGTAGTTTCGGTTGTTGACATGGCGTAATGCGGATAGAGAGGAAAAAGAACCAACTTTTTGAAGCCCTGCTCTTTAATCTGGCAAATCACCCTCTTGTATTTAGGTTTCTGGTAACGCATGGCAACAAAAACTTCGAAATCGTCTCCCAGTTCAGCCTGAAGTTTTTGTTTCATCTCGAAGGAATGGTAAATGAGTGGTGAGCCTTTTTCGGTCCAGAGCAACTTGTAAAGTTTCGTTGAATTTCTTACCCTGAACGGGATGATGATGAAATTAACCAGAAATTTTCTTAGCAACCAGGGCAGGTCAATCACGCGTTTATCGTTTAAAAATTCGGTGAGGTAGCGCCAAACCGCGCCGATTTTCGGCTCGTCGGGGCTACCCACGTTCATCAGCAAAACGGCTGTTCTTTCACTCATTATGTTTTAAATTTATGATTTCGTTGGCAATAGTTTTTCCCTGGTTAATGCGGTCGGCAATTCCAATTCCGTCGCGGATATTGCCAGCAAGCAATAGTCCGGGATGTCTTTTCTCAAGCATATTTATGGCTTTCAGTTTTTCTTCCGACTCAAATTCGTATTGCGGAATGGCGTAATTGTACCGGAATATCTTTAGCAAATCGGGCTTGAATGTTTTTAGTTTGAACATTTCGGATAACTCCTGTTCAACAATGTTAAAAATTTTCTCGTCTGAAAAATCTGCAAATTCAGGTTTTCGTATTCCACCCATAAAAACCGAAAGCAATGCTCCGTCTTTCGGGGCTTTATTTTTAAAGAAAGTTGAGAGGAACAAAGCACCCAAAATATTCCGTTGCTCAATAAAAGGTACCAACCCGCCAAAAGCGTTTAACGGTATTCCCTCCCACTTGTTAAAACCAACAGAAACCTGCACTACTTTCGAATATTCCATTTTGGTAATGGCTTTCAGTTTTTCCTTTTCCAGGAACGGAAAGAGCTTTTCCAAAGTGTAAGCTCCTGTGGTGGAAACAACATGTGAAAATTCTTCTTCGGATAAACCGGAAGAAAATTTATTTTCTTTATGAGAAAAGTTTAGTGCTTTGCAATTTAGTCTGATGTTTTCTTCTCCTATATTTTTCACCAGCGCGTCAATCATTTTACTCAGACCGCCTTTAACCGAAAAGATTTCTTTTGTGGCTTTTTTGTCACGTTCGGTTTTGGGCTCTTTTGCTTTTTTTATGGCACCGCCAATAAAACTGCCATAATCCTGCTCAAGCCAGTAAAGTTTAGGGAAGGCATATTTGGTAACCAACAAGGCAGGATCGCCGGAATAAATTCCAAGAATGAACGGGTCGATGGCATAATCCAGAAAGCTTTTTCCCATTCGGCGCAATACCAGTTGGGCCAGCGTTTCGTTTGGATTATTCCCTTTTTTGCGGAAAGGTTCGCCCAATAAACGCAGCTTGTCTGGAAAGGAAAACAGTGGTGTTGAGATTCCCGAAATCAGACCGGACGGAAGCGGAACCCAGCGGTTATTTTTCCAAATCCACCTGGCTTTGGCAGTTTCGTCAGCTACTTCCAGTGTGCATTCGTTTTTTAATTCTTCCAGTAATTCCGGCACTTCGGGTTTCGACAGGATTCCTGAATTTGGACCGCCTTCAAATGTAAATCCGTTTTCGTAGTGGGTTTGAATTACTCCGCCCGGGCGGTCATCCTTTTCAAAAACCACAAACTGAATTCCTGCCTTTTTCAGGTAAAACGCAGTGGTGAGCCCGGTTAACCCGGCACCCACAACAGCCACTTTTATATTTCCTTCATTTTTCATTTTTAAAAAGCTTACAACGCTTTGGAGAATCTTTTTGTTTCTTTTTGCAGATTAGGATCGAATTGTGCAGCAATGTTCCGTATAAAAAACCGGCCGGTTTCTGTAATCTGAAAATTTTCCTCACTGTCAATTTCCAGAAGATTGTCTGCTACAAATCCGCTAAACATTTTTTCATCGAAATTCAGGGTTTTTTTAATTTCTTCTTTCGATATGTTGAATTTTTCAGCAGTTTCTTTAAAAGAGAGGAATTCATTGCACATCATTTCGTTTATTACATGCCTGATTATTTTTTCCTGTATATTTAAATGGTATCCTTTTTCAATTGTAAACTGGCCATTGTTGATTATTTCAACATATTTTTCAGGTTTTTTTTCATTTTGTGCATACACACTTTCGAGCTGGCTAATGCCGGTGGCACCAAAAGCATAAACCTGCCCGGTGGTTTCGCGCGTGCAATATCCCTGGAAATTCCGGTGGAGTTTCCGGTTTTTTAAGGCGATACTCAAATCATCGGTATCTTTGGCATAATGATCAAGTCCAATGGGTGTGTACCCGTTTCCTGTTAAAATTTTAAATCCGGTTTCAAACATGGTCAATTTTTCGTTTGCTTCAGGGAGCCCGCGAACTTCGAGAATTTTCTGTGCTTTTTTAATCCACGGGACATGTGCATACGAAAATGTTACCAGCCGGTCTGGCGAAATTTCCACTGCTTTTTCAATGGTTTCTGCAAATGTTTTTTCATTTTGAAACGGAAGTCCGTATATAAAATCGAAATTTACGCTGGTATTTTCAAAGCTTTTTATCCAACTTACAATTTCCTTTACCGGAACGTTGGGCGCATCACGATTTACATTGTCGAGCACTTCCTGTTTAAAATCCTGAATGCCCAAACTGAACCGGTTGAAACCAGCCAGTACCAGTTGCCCGGTGTAGCTTTCGTCGAGCATGGCCGGATGACATTCTATGGCAATTTCAGGCTTTTCAATGAATTCAAAATTTTCGTGGATAAGATCCATTATTCCGCGAATCATTTCAACAGGCAAAGTGTTTGGCGTTCCACCACCCCAGTGCACCTGCGAAACCTTGCGCGATGGGTCAAGCAACTGTTTCACCATTTTAATTTCTTTTTTTACGGCTTCCACGTAACGACCCATTTTCCCCTTGTCGCGGGTATATTGTGTGTTGCAACCGCAAAAGTGGCACATTTTGGAGCAGAACGGAATGTGAATGTACAACGAAATGTTTTCGGGCCACTCGTGATTAGACTGTTCAATAGCTTTTATGTATTGTTCGGGCCCAAAGTTTTCATGAAAAAAATTAGCCGGTGGGTAACTGGTGTACCGCGGAACCGGGATGTTGTATTTTTGAATAAGATTTTCAGGAATTTTCATATAAATTATAAAAATGATTTTTAAAAATAAACGGAATGAGGATAAAGATAAGCAATCCCAGGCCAACTTCAATGGCAAAAAGTCCGCGATAAGTTATTGCATCGGCCACCTTTCCGCTCATTACCGCAATAATCAGGCTACTCAGGTGTGTTATTACAATTTGAATGGTAAAGTCGGTTCCTTCTCTTCCTTTTCGCACAATTTTCATGGCCAGCGTATAAACAAAAACCGACGACATGGCATAAGCGGTCCACAATAATCCTACACCTATATATATAAGGTATAACGGATGCGAGGAAAATGTCAGCCCCAAAAAGAATATTGCTGCTATTATATTAATGGCAGGAAAAACCCAAACGGCTTTATTCAATCCAACTTTCCTTATAAATATTCCGGCAGGCACTGTCATTAAAGCTCCGCAGGCTGTGCCGAAAATGCCGGAAATAAACCCGATTTGTTTTACATCGTAGCCCAAATCCACCAGGTAGGGTTTTACCATAGTTAATATACCAATGAGGCCGGAGTAAAAAAGAAACAGCAATAACAAATGTCCGCCAATTTTCTTCTGCCTGAAAAAATAAATAAACTCCAGTGGCGAAATGTTTTTTCGTGATTTATCCAGTTGCTTTTGTTCGTGTGCGGGATAAAGCGATACCGGAACAAGTACGATTAAAACGAAAGCTGCGAGCGAAAAGAGCAGGTATTGCCATCCCCAGTAGTGGTAAATTACCAGCAAAACGCCACTTCCCATAAGAGTTCCGATAAAATTCCCGGCTGACTGCATACTGTTTCCCAGGCTGCGTTCCTGCTTTTTCAAAATCAGAATGGCAAAGGCATCGGTGGCAATGTCGTGTGTTGCTGAGGCAGTAAATGCAATGACCATTAATAGTATAATGGTAGAAAAACTGGTTTCGAGATTTAAAAAACCAATGGAAAAAATAACTATGGCGTAGAAAATTTCCGACGCAAGAATCCAGCGACGGTATTGTTTGGTACTGCTGCAATTTCTGTCCACCATGGGTGCCCACAAAAACTTTAAAATCCAGGGCAGTTTTATCAATTGCAAATACCCGATGGATTCCAGCGAGTAGTTTTCCATTCGCATGATGACAGGTACTACCGTGGAGAAGAAACTCATGGGAATGGACTGTGCCAGGTAGAGGCTCAGCAGGGTGAAATATTTGTTTGCTTCCTGTTTGTTCATTTTTTTCTGTTAAAATACAACTTTGAGGTTTACACCCAGGGTAGCGGGTTTTCCAATTTGGGCATACGAATTTCCCAACGCCTGAAAATAGAATGAATTGTATTCAGAGTTCAAAATATTTTTCCCCCAAAATGAAAAGGTAATGTTGTTTTTTTCGAAACTTACACGATGATTCAGCAACCCGTAAAAATTCTGAAAGGCTTCGTTCGATTCGTGCCAGTAATGTTTTCCGAATCCGTTGTAAGACAGGTTGAACCGAATCTGATCGAGCCAGCTTGCCCTGACATCTACTTTGTAATTACCTCCTGCATTAAATGAGTATTGTGGCACGTAGGGCAGATAATTGCCGCTGTAATTTTCATCTTCGTCCTTAACGTAATCTACAAACCTGGCTTCGTTAAATCCGAAAGTGAGCCAGGTTTCGAGGTTTTGAGCCGGCAGAGCTTTCAATTCCAGCTCCACACCTTTGCTTTCCGATTTTCCGGCATTGGTGAGCATGGAGCCTGTTCCGCTGGGCACAGTCTGGTAAATTTGCTGGTTGGTCCAGTCGATGTAGAAAAAAGCCAGGTTGGCATAAATTCGCTGCTGAAGCCACTTGGCTTTAACTCCGGCCTCATAATTCCAGGAGTGCTCTGGATCAAACGAGCGGTCTTCTTCGCGTTCGAAAGTGGAATTAAACCCTCCGGAATTGTATCCTTTTGCAATGGTTGCATACGGAACCAGGTATTCGTTAACGCTGTATTTTACAGCTACTTTTGGCAGAATTTCAAAATAATCCAAATCACTGATAAATTCATCGGCACGAGTAGAATTACCGTTTCTAACGCGGTCATCCGTATAATCCAGTGTTGCTTTTTCATAATCGGCACGAATTCCGGCCGAAAATGTAAATCCGCCAAAATCAAGGGTGGATTGGTGAAAAAATGCAATGCCCGAATTGGAATTGTTGTAAGTTTTGGTGTAGTAATATTCCGAAAATGGCAGTTTGAACTGAACCAGTCCGTCTTCTCCGTATTCTACGGTAACTGCCTTGTCGAGCAGTTGTTTAAATCCGAAAACCCCAAACAGCCAGTTGTACGCGCCTCCCTTTTTCGATTCGAGATTGATTTCCTGAGCCAGCATTTGTAATTGCTGATCCTGCACCACAAAAAACAACGACTGCGGTGTAAAATCCTGGTCAATTTCCTGAAAATCGTCCAGCGATTGGAAACTGCTGACTGCCCTTAATGAAAATCCCGGTGCTGAATAATTCAGATTTAGCCCGGCCGATAAAAGTTTTCGGTTGTAAACGCTCTCCTTGTCATAAGAAATATCGCCTGCCTGCATCAATTCATCATTGAACAAGGCATAAGGATATCCGCCCTGCCGACTGTCTTCGTATTGAATATTGCCCTGTACGTTAAAATTTTCTGACGGAGAAAACAAAGCTTTCAAACGACCGGAATAACTGTTGATTTTATCCACTTCGGTTTGCGAGAACACATTTTCATAAAACCCATCGTTGTGCCGCTGATTCAGGCTTCCCTGAACGGCCAGCGATTTTCCTATTGGCTGGTTGTGCGTAACATTCGAACGGATTTGGTTAAAGTTGCCATAATCCATTGAAATGGTTGTACGTTGTTCATTATGAGGTTTGTTTGTAATAACATTAATTAATCCGCCCATGGCATTTCTTCCGTAAAGTGTACCCTGCGGACCGCGCAAGACTTCAATTCGTTCTACATCGTAAAAATCGAAGTTGAATGCAGCTTTTTCGAAATATGGAATTTCATCAACGTACAACCCGACTGACGGCGTGTTAATCCGGTTTCCCACCCCGCGGATATAAACCGGCGAAGTAAGTTTTGATCCGTAATCGGGCATAAAAAAGTTGGGAATGATGGTTGAAATATCCGTCAGATTTTCCACCCGGTTGTTTTCAATTAGCCGCTCGGAAATCATAGATGCTGCCGCAGGAATTTCAAAAATGTTCCGGTTGTATTTTGGCGACTGAATAATTATTTCGTCGAGCTTGTAATTCCTGATGGTGTCCTTTTCAGCTTCCTGAGCAAAGGCTGTAAACTGAAATGCGGCTAAAAAAAGGATTAAAAGTGCTGATTTTTTCATGGTATTTTTATGAAAAGAAAAAATGTAAGCTACCCGGGAAAACAGTTTCGGGCAATTTCACATGTTGAAAAATGAATCAATGTAAAAAATCAGGCTGCCGGAGGGGGACGCGAAAAATTAGAAAAATCAAAACTTGCAGGTTGAAATTGTTGGTTCGGAGGAATTCGAAATTTCGTTTTTCGATCCACATAAAAAATTCGTTCGTTTTTTGGAACGCTGTTCACATGAAAATCATTAAAATCGAAACTTTCGCTATTGTTACTAAACTGGTTTTCAGTTTTAATTGTGAGCTCGTTTTGCGTGAATTTTTTTTCTATCGGAAATTTTTCTTCAGCAATTTTCTGGTAACCGAACAGAAAAAAAAAGGCATAGAAAAACACAAAAGCAATATAGGGGATATGCGTAGAAAATATTCCGATGGTAAACATGCTGCCTTTGTTTTTCTGATTTTGAAGCTGCAAAAATAGGATAAACCTTTGTCTTAAAAAACAATAGAGGTCTTTTTTTCGTTGATTTATCTCAATAAATACATTTGACCCCGAATGAATAAGTTTTATCGTATTTTTGGCAAAAATTGAAAAACTATGCTACCAAAAATTGAAAAAATATCAGTTCAAAAGCAAAATATCTCCACAGCGGTTTTGTTTCAAAGTTTTAAATCGCTTTCGAAATTCCCGGAAACTGATGTTCGTTATTTAGAGGAAAAACTTTCAAAAGAAACCGATTGGATCATTTACAAACAACCACAGGTTTATTTTTTTCATAAAACTAAAGATGATAAAAATCCCGGAATTCAACTTGAAGCAGCACGGAAGGCAGGTTCGAAATTTTACGATGTTATGAAAAATGAGAAAGTTACAACGCTGCAAATAACCGGGATATCTGGTGGTAATTTAACCCTTGCGTTTTTGGAAGGGTTGCTGCTTTCGGCCTATTCCTTTTCAAAATACAAGAAGGAAAAAGATGAGTTTGTTCCTTCAGAAATTTTTGTGCTCGATGATGCGGTGAGTGAACAACAAATTGTTGAATTGCAAACTTTGACTGAAGCCGTTTTTTACACACGAAATTTGGTAAACGAACCGCTATCTTTCCTTACAGCCACTCAGTTTTCATTGGAAATGGAAAAGATGGGTGCCGAAGCCGGGTTTACCGTTGAAGTTTTCAATAAGAAAAAAATTGAGGCGCTGCGTATGGGTGGTCTGCTTGCCGTAAACAAAGGAAGTATTGACCCGCCAACGTTTAATATTCTGGAGTGGAAACCAGACATTGCTGTAAACAAGAAACCGATAGTGTTGATTGGGAAAGGCGTGGTTTTCGATACCGGCGGACTGAGCCTGAAACCCACGGCAAAATCGATGGATTACATGAAATGCGACATGGCCGGCGGTGCTGTAGTGGCTGCTACCATTTATGCCATCGCAAAAAACAAACTTCCGCTGCACGTGGTTGGTCTGGTGCCGGCAACCGACAACCGTCCCGATGGCAATGCATACGTTCCGGGTGATGTAATTACTATGTTCGACGGCACTACCGTTGAAATTAAAAATACCGACGCCGAAGGCCGCTTGTTGCTGGCCGATGCGTTGAGTTATGCGAAAAAATTCAAACCTGAATTGGTGATTGATGTGGCTACACTTACCGGTTCGGCTGAAATTATAACAGGATCACAAGCGTTGGTAGCCATGGGAAACAGCGCAGAAAACCTTCAGAAACTGAAACAGGTTGGCGACGAATTTTACGAGCGGATGGTTGAGGTGCCACTTTGGGATGAGTTTGCCAAACCGCTGAAATCGAACATTGCCGATTTGAATAATCTGGGTGCCCGCGAGGCGCAAACTTCCATTGCGGGGAAATTTCTCGAACATTTTACGGATTATCAGTGGATGCACCTCGACATTGCCGGTGTTGCCTTTCTGCAAGAGAAAGATTCTTACCGCCCGGCAGGTGGCACTGGTTTTGGTACACGGCTGCTTTATCACTTTTTGAAAAAATTCAATTAAAAACGTAACTTTGCCTTCCGTTTTTAAAAGACTAAATATTAATTCGATAGAAAATATAGAATGACAGATACAATAAAAGTAGGAATATCACACGGCGACATAAACGGAATCAGTTACGAGGTTATCATGAAAACCCTGCTCGATCCGCGAATTATGGAAATGTGTACCCCAATTGTTTATGGTTCACCAAAAGTTGCAGCATACCACCGTAAAGCTTTAAATATAAATAATTTAAGTTTGAACCATGTTCGTTCGGCTAAAGAGGCTGGTCCGGGCCGTGCCCATGTGTTGAACTGCATCGACGATAATATTAGGGTTGAACTTGGTAAATCTACACCCGATGCCGGCGAGGCTTCGTTTATGGCACTGGATAAAGCGGTAACTGATTTACATGAGGGTTTAATTGATGTGCTGGTTACAGCGCCCATTAACAAAGACAATATTCAAAGCGAAAAATTCAATTTCCCGGGTCACACCGAGTTTCTGGCTCAACGGTTTAATTCGCCCAATTTTGTGATGCTGATGGTGAGTGAAACCATGAAAATAGGTTTGGTTACCACGCATTTGCCATTGTCAAAAGTAGCCGAACACATTACCAAAGAAGTAATTTTGTCCAAATTGCGTATCATTTCACAATCGCTTCAGCAAGACTTTGCCATTACCCGTCCGCGCATTGCAGTTTTTGGTTTGAATCCACATGCCGGCGATAACGGTTTATTGGGGCAAGAAGAGAATGAGATTATTCAACCTGCTATTATTCAGGCAAAAAAAGAGGGAATAATTGCGTTGGGACCCTATCCTGCCGATGGGTTTTTTGGTTCAGAAAACTATCGGAAATTCGATGCCATTCTGGCCATGTACCACGATCAGGGACTGATTCCGTTTAAGCTTGCTTCGTTTGATCGTGGCGTTAATTACACAGCCGGCCTTCCAGTTGTGCGCACATCGCCCGCGCATGGAACAGCTTATGAGCTGGCTGGAGAAGACAAGGCATCACCCGACTCGTTTCGGCAGGCACTTTACCTCGCCCTCGATATTTATAAAAACCGGAAAATTTATGAGGAAATATCCAAAAACCCACTGAAAAAATATGATATTAACTCGAACCAGGAAGATGAAAGTGTTGATATAGAAGCAGAAGAAGATAATAACTACTAAACTTTTTTATTCATGTATGAATTTATCCGGGGAGCAGTTGCCGATCTGAATCCGGCAAGTGTTGTGGTGGATGCAGGCGGAATCGGTTATTTCATAAATATTTCGCTGAATACTTACAGTAAGGTTAGCGGTAAACAGGAAACGAATCTGCTGATTCATCAGGTAGTGCGCGAAGATGCCCATGTTTTATATGGTTTTGCTGAAAGGCGGGAACGCGATCTGTTTCGTAACCTCATTTCTGTGAGCGGGGTGGGGGCCAGTACAGCCATTATGATGCTTTCATCGCTGAACCCGGATGAAATAGCTG
Source organism: Mariniphaga sp. (assembly GCF_041687215.1). NCBI lineage: Bacteria > Pseudomonadati > Bacteroidota > Bacteroidia > Marinilabiliales > Prolixibacteraceae > Mariniphaga > Mariniphaga sp. The sequence goes on along the minus strand of NZ_JAWLCI010000001.1, from coordinate 91,915 downwards.
CTGCTGTAACCACCGGCAATGTTGATGTGCTGAAAGCGGTTAAAGGAATTGGTGCCAAAACAGCCCAGCGAATTATTATCGACCTGAAAGACAAGCTGGGCAAAATGCCTGAAAGCGGTCAAATTTTAATTTCACCAGACAATACTCTGCGAAATGAAGCGTTATCAGCATTAGTCATGCTGGGGTTCGCCAAAAAGGATGCAGACAAGGCAGTGTCCAAAATAATACAAGAAGATCCTGAAGCGACCGTGGAGCGTGTGATAAAAACAGCATTAAAAAGGTTATAAAACAGGAATGAGATTGGCCCGCTTTTTACTTAAATTAAACTTATTTTGCCTGCTTGCATCCCTGCTTGCGCTCGCCGCGAACGATATTGCGGCTAATCCGGTTGTGGAATTAAACACTTTTAGCCAACCTCAGGATACAATAGTATTGGACACCACCGGGCCACTTCCGTATCCATTTAAAGATCAGCCAGCTTTTGGAATTCCTTCTCAGGATTCCACAAAATTATTTTTGAATAAACCCAGCAACATAAACTTCGAAATTGAATACGACCCTGAAACGGGCCAGTATATTTTTTACGAAAAAATTGGAAGCCTTAATTACCGGTTGCCGCAAGCCATGTCGCTCGATGATTATATCGACTACGACTTCGAAAAATCGGTTCGGGATTACTGGCGGCAGCGCAGCCGTATTCATGAGATGGATCAACGGGGATCGCTCATTCCGCAACTCACCATTGGAGGCGAGGCATTCAACCGGGTTTTTGGCGGAAACGTGGTAAATATTCAGCCACAGGGTTATGTTGAAGTAAGTTTTGGTTACCAGGTAAATACAACCGAAAACCCGGCAATTCCTGAACGATTGCGCAGAGTTCCAACGTTTGATTTCGATCAAAAAATTCAAATGAACGTGATGGGCCAGATTGGCACAAAAATGAATATGCGGGTGAATTACAACACCGAAGCCACGTTCGATTACGAAAACAAAATGAACCTGGAATACACTGGCGATGAGGATGAAATTATTAAACGGATTGAAGCCGGAAACGTTTCGCTTCCGTTAAACGGTTCCCTAATAACGGGTGCATCCAATCTTTTTGGGGTAAAAGCTGAAATGCAATTTGGTAAATTAACGCTTACCACCCTGTTTTCGCAGCACAAAGGCGAAACCCAAACCGTTGAAACCGAAGGAGGTGCACAAATTACCAACTACGAAATTTCGGCTGCCGATTACGATGCCAACCGGCACTTTTTTCTGTCGCAATATTTCAGGGATAATTACGATAAATGGTTGCAAAATACCGCCGTACCATTAACTCCAATAAGTATCAATAAAATTGAAATCTGGGTAACCAACAAATCCAACAATTTTGAGGAGTCGCGAAACATCATTGCATTTCAAGACCTTGGTGAGCACAATCCGCATATCTACAATAATTTAACTCAGTTTCAGGAAACTACAGGCAACCCTTATCCTGAAAATATTTTTCCGCACAACGATGCCAACGGACTGTATTACGAGATGGTTAACACATACAGTGACATTAGAAGTACACAAAACATTACCTCAGTTATGGCGCAGTTTGGCTCCGATTTTATGGGCGGACAGGATTATGAGAAAATTGAACAGGCACGAAAACTTTCTCCTTCGGAATACACGGTGAACGAGCGACTTGGATATGTTTCACTGAATACATCTCTTAATTCAGATGAAATTCTGGCCGTTGCTTTCAGTTACACCTCTAATGGGAAAGTTTTTCAGGTAGGTGAATTTTCAACCGATGGAGTCAGCGCTCCTCAAACGCTCATTTTGAAACTTATAAAGGGAACCAATCTGTCACCCAGCCTGCCAACCTGGGATTTGATGATGAAAAACATTTACAACCTCGATGCCTACCAGCTTACCCGTGAAGATTTTATCCTGAATATTGTTTATCAGAACGATTCAACCGGAACATACATCAATTACCTTCCGGAAGGAAGATTGAACGGGCACATTTTGCTTGAGGTGATGAATCTCGACAAGCTGAACAAACAGCTCGACCCTTATAAAGATGGTGTTTTCGATTACATTGAAGGAATTACTGTAAACTCGAACCGTGGAAGAATTATTTTCCCGGTTGTGGAACCTTTTGGAAGCCACCTGGCCGATTCCATTCAGGATCAAACGCTTATTGAAAAATATACATTCCAGTCGTTATACGATTCCACACAGGTTTATGCCGAGCAGGATGCCGAGCGCAATAAGTTCAGACTGGTTGGGAGTTATAAAGGCGCTTCGGGTTCCGATATTGCCATTGGTTCGCTTAACCTGGCACAAGGTTCGGTTAAAGTAACTGCCGGCGGTCGCGAGTTGATGGAGAATGTGGATTACACCGTGGATTACACACTGGGGCGGGTTAGAATTATTAATCAGGCTTTGCTGGAAGCCGGAACGCCAATTCAGGTTTCTACTGAAAGTGAAGACATGTTTACTATGCAACGGAAAACTTTGTTGGGAACACATGCAAACTATGCTTTTTCCGATAATTTTAACATTGGTGCTACCGCTCTGTTTATGCAGGAGCGGCCACTTACCCAAAAGGTTGATTACGGTGAAGATCCTATTTCCAACCTTATGGTTGGTATGGATGCACGCTATTCTACCCAGAGTATGTTTTTGACCAAAGCAGTGGATGCTCTGCCGTTTTACAGTACCAACACACCGTCAACCATCGATGTGGAAGCTGAAATCGCCAAACTTATTCCCGGTCACTCCAGGGTAATTGAAAAAAGCGGAAATGCTTACATTGACGATTTTGAAGGAACAAAAACCACCATCGACCTGAAAGCCAGACAGACATGGAGCCTTGCAAGTACTCCGCAGTTGCAAAACGATTTGTTTCCGGAAGGCAACCTGACCAACCAGATTGAATATGGTTATAACCGTGCAAAACTGGCATTTTATATTATCGATCCGCTCTTTTTGCGCAACAACAGCCTCACGCCCAATCATATCGAAAACGATCCGGACCAGCAATCCAACCATTTTGTACGGGAGGTTTTCGAAAAAGAAATTTTTCCGGCCAAAGAGTCGCCAGTCGGGCAGCCTACCAACATCCCGGTTTTCGATTTGGCTTATTATCCCGAAGAACGTGGTCCGTATAACTTCGATACTTATCCTTCAAATTATTCAGCCGGTGTAAACCCTGATGGTTCACTGGCAGCGCCGGAAACCCGCTGGGGAGGTATTATGCGTGAAATTCAAACCAGCGACTTTGAAACTTCCAATATCGAATTTATTGAATTCTGGATGATGGACCCGTTTGTTTATGATACATTGGGAATGCATGATGGTGGAGATCTTTATTTTAACCTGGGTGAAATTTCTGAAGATATTTTAAAAGACGGAAGAAAATCGTTTGAACAGGGTTTACCCACCTCTGAACTGGTTGCCAATACTGATACTACTTCCTGGGGGCGTGTTTCAACCCTTCAGTCGTTGGTAAATGCTTTTGTAAATGATCCGGAATCGCGTCGTTTTCAGGATATTGGTTTGGATGGTTTGGCTGACGAAGATGAGCAATTATTTTTTGAAGAATACCTGAACCAATTGCGCGATTTGGTGTACGACGATGTTTTTGAAAAATATTTAAACGACCCTTCTTCAGATAACTTCCATTATTACCGGGGGTCCGATTACGATGCAGATGAAGTTGGAATTCTGGAAAGGTATAAAAACTTTAACGGACCCGATGGCAACTCTCCTACAACCGAAATGTCACCCGAGTCGTATCCGACGGCAGCCTCTTCCATTCCCGATATGGAAGACATTAACAACGACAACACGTTAAACGAAAATGAACGGTATTACCAGTACAAAGTAAATATCCGCAAGCAGGATATGCAGTTGGGCAGCAATTACATTACCGATGTAAAAGAGAGCCGAGTGCAGTTAAAAAACGGGCAAATTGGTGAAGTAAAATGGTACCAGTTTAAAATTCCGGTGCGCGATCCCGACCAGGTTTTTGGAAATATTCGCGATTTTAAATCCATCCGGTTTTTACGTATGTATTTACGCGGATTTGAAGATCCGGTTATTTTACGTTTTGCCACCCTTGATTTGGTTCGTGCCGACTGGCGACGCTATTCGCGTCACATCGGCGATCCGGAGGTTATCTCTCCCAATGCAAACTTCGATGTTTCAGCAGTTAACATTGAAGAAAACGGTAGCCGCGAGCCGGTGAATTATATTCTTCCGCCGGGAATCGACCGCGTAATAGATCCTCAAAATCCTCAAATGAGGCAATTGAATGAACAGTCGATGGTGCTGAAAGTAACCGAACTGGAACAGGGAGATGCCCGCGCGGCTTACAAACCTATGTATATGGATTTCAGAAGATACAAACGGTTGAAACTGGAAGTTCATGCTGAAGAAATGCCCGATTATCCGCTGAATGATGACGAATTGCACTTTTTCGTCAGACTGGGTTCCGATTACAATTTTAACTATTACGAATACGAAATTCCGCTGAAACTAACACCGGCAGGCCGCTATAACGGCGAAATTGAAGCTGACCGTTACATCGTTTGGCCCGATGAAAACAGACTGGACATTCCGCTTGAAATTTTCACCAACCTTAAACTCGACCGGAATGCAGATATTCGTATGGCTGGTTCTACCATTGGTATTCAGGATATTTATGAAGGAGTTCACCGCGGCTGGAATAAGGATAAAAACAGAATTCGGATTAAAGGTAGCCCTAACCTGGGTAATGTACAGGTGGTTATGATGGGTATTCGCCATAAAAAAGGCCAGTTGAATACCGGGCCCAAGGCTGTGGAAGTTTGGGTAAACGAAATGCGGCTTTCCGACTTTGATGAAAGCGGCGGTTGGGCTGCAAATGCCCGGGCCACTGCACGCCTGGCCGATTTGGGAAGTGTTACCGTAGCCGGACGCACCCGTTCTGCCGGATTTGGAAGCATCAGCCAGAATATTAACAGCCGTGCACTGGAGGATTTGAACGAAATTGATGTGGCTACCTCCATCGATTTGGGTCGTTTTTTCCCCGAAAAAGCCGGAGTTCGGCTTCCCATGTATTACGGGTATTCACGCAGTGTGAGAAATCCGCAGTACAATCCGCTCGATCCTGATATAGAATTAGACAAATCTTTGGAACGGGCTGAAACGCAACAAGTCAGGGATTCCATTAAACACATTTCGCAAGACCTGGTGGAACGAAAAAGCTTAAACTTTACCAACGTGAGGGTTGAACCGCAGCGTGAGCAAAACAAAGCACGAATTTATGATCCGGAGAATTTTTCGGTTTCCTATTCCTACAACGAAATTTTCAGACGAAATGTAAATACGGAATACAACCTCGATAAAACTTACCGGGGGATGTTCTCTTATAATTACAGCGCCAGGCCAACGCTAGTTGAGCCTTTTAGCAAGGTGAACTTACTGCAAAAAGGGCCACTGAAACTAATTGGCGATTTTAATTTTTATCCGTTGCCTACACAGATTTCTTATCGAACTGACCTTTCGCGGCGTTACCACGAAATTCAAACCCGAAATATTACCAACCCTCAGTTTGTGCTCCCGGCAACTTACGAAAAAGATTTTCTTTGGAACCGGTTTTTCGATTTGCGTTACGATTTAACCCGTTCCATTAAGTTCGATTTTTCTTCCAGGGCAACTTCGCGCATCGATGAACCGCAAGGGAGAATTAATCGTGATATGGATGAATACCAGATGCTTAGGGATTCCATCCTCACTAATTTATGGAATTTGGGAAGGCCAACTCTGTACAATCATAATGTGAATATTTCTTACACACTGCCAATAAGCCGCATTCAAATGCTGAATTTTATTTCATCAACAGTGAGGTACCAGGGAACTTACGACTGGCAGGCCGGGCCAATTACTGCCGACACCATCAGGTTAGGAAACCGGGTGCAGAACTCGCGGAATATTCAATTAACCGGAAATGTGAATTTGCAAAGTTTGTACAACAAAGTGCCTTATTTTCAGGAATTGAACCAGAAATTCAGAAGAACAGGGGGCAGCCGCTACAGTATGAACAGGCAGTCAAGTGGAGGCCGGACTCAACAGCAGCAACAACAGCAACCAGAACGAAAGGTTGAACAAACTTATAACGGGAGTATAAATTTGAAGCCAAACCAACCCCAAACCATTGTTCACAAATTAAATACACGAAAAGTGCGTGTAACAGCTACAAAAGAAGATGGCGAGGTAGTCAGAGGCAGAACAAATATTGTTGACGCCAACACTGTGGAATTTACCGCTTTGGCCGATAGCGGACAAGTTGCTGTTGCAGTTAGAGGTGTTCCCGGAGATCAAACCCTTTTGAAAGATATTATTGACGTTACCACCCGAATGTTGATTGGAGTGCGTACCATTTCGCTGAATTACAGCATTAATGGGGGTACCGTTTTGCCGGGTTACCTGCCCGAACCACGGCTGTTTGGCGCAGGTGCGTATTATCCTGAGAACGAAATGTTCGGAAGAAATCTGCCAGGCAGTTTTGCGCCGGGATTTCCGTTCCTTGCCGGTTGGCAGGATTATACCTTTGCACGCCGGGCTGCAGAAAATGGTTGGGTAACAACCGATTCAACCTTGAATATGCCTTACCTTTTTACCAAAAACGAAAGGTTCAGCCTGCGAACTACCATTGAGCCGCTCCCCGATTTACGAATCGATGTTACTGCCGATCGTTCATTCTCAAAAAATATAAGCGAATTTTATAATTATAATCCCGCATCAGACGAATTCAGGGCCAACAGTTTTTCCGAAACCGGTAACTTCAGTATGTCAACTTTAACTTGGGGAACTGCCTTTTTTGCCATGGGAAAAGAAGAGGTGCACCAGAGTGAAGCGTTTGAAAACTTTAAGGAATACCGTGAAATTATAGCAAACCGGCTGGCATCCCGGCGCAACCCCAACAACGGGTTTGGATATGATCCAACCGCGCCTCACCCCGAGTATCCGGGGTTTCCCGACGGCTATGGCCCCAACTCGGTTGAAGTAATGGTTCCGGCATTTTTAGCTGCTTTTCAGAATAAAGATCCACACACTGTTTCGCTTGGCCTTTTCCCGTCAATACGGTTTATTCGCCCCAACTGGAGAATTCAGTATGAAGGAATGGTTTCAAAAATTCCCGGCCTGAACCGTATTATGCAGTCGCTTAATTTTACACATGCCTACCGTTCGAGCTACAATGTGGGATCGTTTATTACCAACCTGAACTACGAAGAGCAAGCCGACGGATTCAGCTATGTACGCGATATTGCCAATAACTTCATTACACCTTACGATTTTAATTCGGTGAGTATTACCGAAACGTTCAGTCCGCTGATTAACATGGATATCATGTGGCATAACGATCTCACTACCCGGGGAGAAATAAAACGGTCAAGAAACCTCACCCTTTCATTTGCCAACAATCAGTTATCTGAAATTCTCAGCGACGAATATACTGTTGGGATGGGTTATCGTTTTACGCAAATGGACCTTATCATTAAAACAAAAAATTCGCAACAGGCCTATTCAAACGACCTGAATCTGCGGGCTGATATTTCTTACAGGAAAAACAAAACCGTTTTGCGTAAGATTGTGGAAAACGACGACCAGATTACTGCCGGCCAAAGTGCATTCACCATTAAAACCACTGCCGATTATATGCTCAGCGACCGGTTCCAGTTGCGGATATTTTTCGATAAAGTGTTGAATAATCCGTTTACCCAGCTTTCATTTCCCACTTCAAATACCAATCTTGGTGTAAGTTTCCGGTTTACTTTGGCACAGTAAAAAGGAAATCTTAATTTTGGGTTCATTTTTTACGAACCGTTATGGATTTAAGTTTACTGGATTTAAATACTCCACTTCAGATTATTAACCAGGGAATGAAGGAAAGCCTGATTGGAAACCTTGGTATTGAAGTTACGTTAACAGGTGATGGAGTGGTTGAAGGGTTTTTGCTTCTTTCGGAAAAAAACAGTCGTCCCGACGGCATTTTGCATGGTGGAGCCAACCTGGCCATGGCCGAAACGCTGGCCGGATTGGGCAGTATGTTGCTGGTTAATTTAAAAGAATTTGATGTGTTGGGAACGCAGGTTTCAGGAAACCACACTGGAGTTTTGATGCAAGGGAAAGCGCTGGCCGAAGCAAAAATTATTCACCAGGGAAACAAGACCCACATTTGGAATGTTGATGTAAAAAACGAAGAAGGCCGGCTGATTTCAACCGTTCGCGTTACAAACATGATTGTAAAAAGGAATGACTGATACAAAAGAATTTACCCTGTTTATAGACAAACTCATAGCAAAAAATTACCCGTTTGCCTTGTGGTCCATGCCTGGTAGCAACACCCCTGAAATTCTTGTGGCCGACAAGGAAAAAATTGTTTACCCCGCTCATTTCAACAAACTTAACGGACAGGAAGGTTTTGTTTTTGCACCTTATCAGATAAATAAAATTGCCCCGTTGGTCATTCTAAAACCAGGTACATATAAAAAAGGTATAAACGAGATTTTAAAAATAGATTGTAAAAATATCCCGGAGAAGCAAGTTACAGAAGTTCAATCTGCTGCACCTTTTATCATTTCCCACAATGAATATTTAAAGGATATTGATAATACCATAAGCGAAATAAAAAACACAAAACTGGCCAAAGTAATCATATCCAGGTTAATTCCTTTTACCCGAAAATTCGAGTCGATTGGAGAAGTTTACCTGCAATTGTTTCAGCAAACTCCAAATGCTTTTGTTTACCTGGTAAATCTTCCGGCAAACGGAAGTGATTTGGTAAAAGCCGGTTTGTGGATGGGCGCCACACCCGAAGTTTTATTGCGTTCAGAAGGCAAAACTCTGGAAACAGTGTCGTTGGCAGGAACGCAGTCGCGGCGCGATGACAGCGATTACAGTTGGCACACCAAGGAAATAGAAGAGCAGGCTTTTGTGTCGCGCTATCTGCTGGACGTGTTTTACAAATTTAACATCCATCCTTACACCACGCAAGGTCCCGAAACACTGGAAAGCGGAAAAGTGGCGCACCTGGCCACCAGTTTCCGTTTTGCGGCAAAAAAGATGGAAGCCAACCTCGGTGATTTTCTTGCCGAATTGCATCCAACTCCGGCTGTTTGCGGTTATCCCAAATCGAAAGCTGCGAAATTCATTCCCAAAATTGAAAAACACGACCGCCGTTACTACTCAGGTTATCTCGGCCCTTGGCGCCTGAACGGTGATCTGGGATTATTCGTAAATTTGCGTTGTATGGAAATTTTGCCGCAACAGTATATTTTGTATTCCGGTGGCGGAATTACAGCCCGTTCGGTGCCGGAGGACGAATGGGAGGAAACCAATAAAAAAGCCACCACGCTGTTGTCGGCCATTGAAACAGTACAAAACCGATGATTTCAAACAAAAAACATATTCAGCAACTGGCGGCCATTTTGCTGGCCAAAGGAATAAGCGACATTGTTATTTCGCCCGGGTCACGGAGTGGTCCGCTGGTGCACACATTCGCAGGCAGTGGAAAATTCAATTGCCGCAGCATAGTGGACGAGCGTAGTGCCGGCTATTTTGCCCTCGGACTGGCACAAGCCAAACAAAAACCAGTGGCGCTGGTTTGCAGCTCGGGTACGGCCACACTGAATTTAGCACCTGCTGTGGCCGAGGCTTTTTACCAAAACATTCCGCTGGTGGTGCTCACCGCCGACCGTCCCGGCTACTGGATTGATCAGGGCGAAAACCAGACCATTCGCCAAAACAACATTTACCGCGATTTTAGCAAAAAGGAAATCACTCTGCCTATGGGCGAGTCGGAAAAGGAACTTTGGTTTGCCGGCCGAATCATAAATGAAACTTTGAATGCGGCAGTTTTAAAAACTACCGGCCCGGTTCACATTAACATTCCAATGGAAGAACCTTTGCACGACCTGCTGGATAAAGAGTTGCCACCGGCAAAAATTATCGAATTCACAGAAGTACAATCGTTGTTACCGGAAAAGGAACTGCAAAAACTGGCAGTTGTTTTTAATCAAGCTGAAAAAGTATTGATTTTGGCGGGCCAGCAAAATACCAATCCGCAACTGGAAAAAATGCTGGCTGAGTTTTCTGAAAAAACCGGCGCTGTGATTTTAAAAGAACACCTGGCCAACCTGAACTCTTCGCAGTTTATGGGGAGTGTGGACATTCTGATGACTTCCCTGCTTTCGGAAAACCCGGAAGATTTCGGGCCTGATTTGCTCATTACATTCGGTGGTTCCTTTGTTTCCAAACCACTCAAACAATTTCTGCGGAAAAACAAACCGGAAAATCACTGGCATCTGAGTTTGTCGGGTCAGCATTACGACACATACCAGTCGCTCACAAGGGTTATAAATATGGATGGTGCCGGTTTTTTTGCTCAGCTTTCGGAACTGGTAAATTCAAAAGAAAACGCCTGGTTCAATCGTTGGAAAGCAAAAGAGCAGCAAGTGAACCAGGTTCGCGAAGAATTTATTTCGCAGGTTGATTTCAGTGACTTGAAGGTTTTTGATATCATTCAAAAGAAAATTCCCCAAAATTCGGTGGTTCATCTGGGAAACAGTTCACCGGTGCGTTATGCACTTATTTGCGATGCAGCCAAAAACGTGGAATACGTTGGAAACCGCGGCACCAGCGGCATCGATGGCTCACTTTCAACCGCAGTGGGTTTTGCTTCCGAATCGGAAAAATTAAACACCATTATTTTGGGCGACCTGTCGTTCTTCTATGATTCCAATGCGCTCTGGAATAAATACATCGGAAGTAATCTGCGCATCATTGTCATCCACAACGGTGGCGGTAATATTTTCAGCATGATAAAAGGCCCAAGTGAATCGCCGGCATTCAATGAATTTTTCTTTACTGAAAATAAAACCAGCGCCAAAGGAATAGCCAAAACTTTCGGTCTGAATTATTTAAAAGCTGAAAATGAATCAGAGCTGGAAGTTACGCTGCAGAAGTTTCATGCACAGGGGCAAAAAAAAGCGGTTGTTCTTGAAGTTTTTACTGATGCGGATGTAAACACAAAAATGTTTCGGGAGTTATTTAAGAAGGTAAAGATTTCCAATTGAAAAGATAAGCGGCAGGAATCTGATTATCAATTTTTAATTAAGTTTGTGAAACATTTCAGCCAAAAATATCTTATAAAAAGGAAAATTATGAAGCAACTTACATTAAATATCAAAGAAAGTAAATTTCAAGCCTTTTTGGATTTTATTAAAACGCTGGATTATGTCGAAATCCCGCAAGCAGAAAAAAAAGCTTTGAATGAATTTCATAAAAGTCTTAATCAGGTGAAACTAATGCAGGAAGGCAAAATTGAAAAACAAACGGTTGAAGATTTTTTAGATGAGTTATAATGTTTATCCAACCCCATACTTTAAAAAGCTTTTCAAAAAACTATATAAAAAACATCCCTCTTTGAAAAGTGATTTGAATGATTTGATTCAAACACTAAAAGAAAAACCAGATTTTGGAATCCCCATGGGTTCTAACATTTTTAAAATCCGGTTGGCAGTTACTTCAAAAAGAAAAGGAAAGTCGGGTGGGGCGCGAATAATAACTTATCTGGTTACCGAACATAAAGAAATCTATCTGGTTTATATCTACGATAAAAGTCAACTTGAAAATATTACAAAAGAACAAATATTGGAGCTGCTTAAAAGTGCAGGATTGAGTATATAAATTGATTTAAAGTTTCAATCATGAATACAAAACGCAACTGGGAAACCATAAAAGAATACGAAGACATTCTTTTTGACTATTTCGATGGAATCGGGAAAATTACCATCAATCGCGAACGTTACCGGAATGCATTCCGGCCAACCACGGTGAATGAAATAAGCGATGCTTTGCGTATATGTCGCGAAGACCAGCGCATTAATGTAGTCGTGCTCACCGGTACAGGCGACAAAGCGTTCTGTTCGGGTGGCGACCAAAACGTAAAAGGGCATGGCGGCTACATCGATAAAGACGGCATTCCGCGCCTGAACATTCTCGAAGTACAACGTCAGATTCGCAGTATGCCCAAACCGGTAATTGCCATGGTGAATGGTTACGCCATCGGTGGTGGGCATGTGCTGCACGTGGTTTGCGACATCAGCATCGCCAGCGAAAATGCCATCTTCGGGCAAACCGGCCCCAAAGTGGGCAGTTTCGATGCCGGGCTCGGTTCGTCGTATCTGGCCAGTATTGTGGGACAAAAAAAAGCCCGCGAAATCTGGTTCATGTGCCGCCTGTATTCGGCTGCCGAGGCGCTGGAAATGGGACTGGTAAACAAAGTGGTTCCGCTCGACCAACTGGAAGATGAAGTGGTGGCCTGGGCACAAAAAATGCAGGAACACAGTCCGCTGGCATTGCGCATGTTAAAACTTGGACTGAATGCCGAGCTTGATGGCCAGGTGGGAATCCAGGAGTTTGCCGGAAACGCCACACTTCTCTACTACCTCACCGAAGAGGCGCAGGAAGGAAAACATGCGTTCCTCGAAAAACGCAAACCCGATTTTCAGAAGTATCCTAAGTTTCCGTAAACCGAAAATATTTTTTTCCCGCAGATTTTATACAATTCTGCGAAAATCAGCGCAATCAGAGGGAGATTTTAAAAGGCATGCAGGCAGCTATTCATTTTAAATGTTACCAAAAGGTAAGTTACAATTTGGTTAGCTATTTTTGTAACAAAAATGTAACTTACAATTTTGTTAGTTAAACTTTATGGCAACACTCAAATCCTGGATAAATGCAGCCCGGCCGAGAACGCTTCCCCTGGCGCTTTCGGGCATTTTTACGGGGTGCGGATTGGCGTGGTTTTACGGTGCCATTGACGTAACCGTGAGTCTGCTGGCCATTGTTACCGCCACGCTCATCCAGGTTTTTTCCAACTTTGCAAACGATTATGGCGACAGTCAAAAAGGCACCGACAACCAATTTCGGCTCGGCCCTGTCCGCACGGTGCAGAGTGGCGAAATCAGCCATAGAGAGATGGAAACAGGGATGATTGTAGTTGGCGCGCTCAGTTTCCTAACCGGAATTCTGCTGGTTTATCTCGGGACCTGGCACATTTCAAAAATTGCCTTTTTTACATTCATTGGATTTGGAATTTTGTCTTTGATTGCCGCCTATTTTTACACTGCAGGGAAAAAATCGTACGGTTACATCGGGCTTGGCGATTTGTTCGTTTTTCTGTTTTTTGGGTTACTGCCTGTGCCGGGAGTTTTTTTCCTGAATACCGGATTTCTGCCCGCTGATATTTTTCTGCCTGCCATAACCATCGGACTTTTCAGCACAGGTGTTTTAAACCTGAACAACATGCGTGACATCCAAAACGACCGCAACTCCGGGAAAATTACCATCCCGGTTCGGATTGGCGCACGAAATGCCCGTTTTTACCATTTGTTGATGATTTTGGGCGGATGGATTTTTGCTCTTGTTTTTACATTAAAACACTTTCATTCGTTAAGGCAGTTGTTGTTTTTGGTCGTGCTTCCGGTTTTTATGCTCGATTTGTGGAAAATTTTTCGTATTCAGAATGAAAAAGAACTCGACCCGTTTCTGAAACGGCTGGCACTTTCTACCCTTGCTTTCACTTTGCTTTTTTGTTTCGGATTTATAATTTCAGCCCGGTGAAAGCACATTTCAAAAAATACGAACTCAAGTTTAAACGTCCGTCAAAAACATCGCGTGGAGAAATCCAAATGCGAACGGTTTGGTACTTAGTTTTGGAAGAAAACGGCAAAACCGGTATTGGTGAATGTGCCCCACTGCCCGGTCTCAGCAGCGAAACACGCGAAGAAGCGGAAACACTCCTAAATGAAATTTGCGCCAATCCGTCTTATTTTGTTGAAAATCCGGATGAAACGCAATATTTTTCATCGGTACATTTTGCACTTGAAACCGCTTTGCTGGATTTGCAAAATGGAGGCCGCCAGATTTTATTCCCTTCTGTTTTTACTGAAGGAAAACAGGGAATCCCCATCAACGGGCTTATTTGGATGGGCGAAATTGATTTTATGTTGGAGCAAATTAGCGAAAAACTGGAAGCGGGTTTCCGGTGCATCAAATTGAAAATTGGCAGCCTTGATTTTGACAAGGAACTTCAAATTCTGAAAAGCATCCGTGAAAATTATGATTCAAGTCAAATTACTCTACGGGTGGATGCCAACGGCGCTTTCAGCCCTGATAAAGTCATTGAAAAACTTCTAAAGCTGGAAAAGTTCGACCTTCATTCGATCGAACAACCCATAGCTGCCGGACAGTGGAAAAAGATGGCCGAAATTTGTAAAAACTCCCCGGTTCCTGTAGCACTCGATGAAGAACTGATTGGCATTCATTCCAAAAAAGATAAAGAAAAATTGCTTGATGCCATTCAGCCGCAGTTCCTCGTTTTGAAACCCAGTCTGCATGGCGGTTTTTCGGGTTGCAGTGACTGGATTAAAATGGCTGAAAAACGTTCAATCGGGTGGTGGGTTACTTCGTACCTGGAATCGAATATCGGGCTGAATGTCATTGCCCAGTGGACTTTCCATAAAAATGCAATAGGTTACCAGGGGCTGGGAACAGGAAGTTTGTTTGCCAACAATATCCCTTCTCCGCTCGAAATCCGGGGGGAAAATCTGTGGTTCAATTCGGAAAAGCATTTTGAAATCCCCAAAAATTTCTTTTCGCCATGAATCTTTTTCCGAAATATATCAAATTGTTTGGAGCAAAGGTTTTGGTTGAGGAATTCATTCAAAAACCGAATAAACCAATTCATGAAAAAGAACTGGCCGGTTTTCTGAAAGAGTGGTATGCACCGGAAGATTTTGTGGAAGTTAAAACCTCGGGGAGCACCGGTACGCCCAAAACCATCCGTTTAAAAAAGGAGTTTGTTGCAACAAGTGCGCAGCGAACCATTCATTTTTTTCAATTGAAAAAAGACGACCGGGTGTTGCATTGCCTTCCGCTAAAATATATTGCCGGAAAACTGATGGTAGTCCGTGCAATGCTGGGCGAACTTGACCTTCGTTTAATAGAACCTTCCAGTGATTTTTCCTATCTGCAAACAGAAAAATTTCGGTTTGCGGCAATGGTTCCTAACCAGGTGGCTAAAATTTTGAAAGCAGAAGCCATTCTGGGAAAATGGCTGGGTAATATTGAAAAATTGCTGATTGGCGGCTCAGCCATTACTTATTCGCTGGAAAAACAACTTCAAAACCTGAAAACCGACTGTTATTCCAGCTACGGAATGACGGAAACCGCCACCCACATTGCCCTTCGAAAAATGAATGGTCATGGGGCAGTCGGCTGGTATCGCTGCCTGGAAAACATCAGTGTAAGTTTGTCTGATAATGGTTGCCTTCAAATTTATATACCGGGATTGGAAAGCCAACCGCTTCAAACAACCGATTTAGCGGAACTAAAAGATGACAAAACTTTTCGTATTCTGGGCCGCAGCGACAATGTAATTATTTCGGGCGGAATTAAATTTTCGCCCGAGCAAATTGAAAAGAAGCTTGAGTCGTTTATTTCGACACCCTTTCTAATTTCCTCACTCCGTCATGAACCGCTTGGCGAACAGTTGGTTTTGGTGGTGGAAGGGAAAAAATCTGATTTGGAAATAAAACGCCTGATGAAAATTTGCCGGAGTGAATTGAACAAGTATGAGCAACCCCGGCAAATCCGGTTTCTCCGGCAACTCCCACGCACGGCCAATGGTAAATTCAACAGAAAAGGGGTGGCAGAAGTTGTTTTGTTATAAATATTGAGCAGGTGGACTTTAAGCCACCAACTCAATTTCAAAACGTTTAAGCATTGACTACTACCTGGAATGATGCTCCGATGTCCGGTAGTGTTCCCGGATTAAGTCCCTGCCAAAATCGTCGTCAAAATCCCTCCAAACCGTATGAATATGATTGGCATTGTTTTGTGTATTGTCGAATTCCACCAGAAATGTCTTTCCCTGAATTCGGTAATAGTGAGGTTCTCCCAATTTTGTGGCGCCGGCCCATCCGAAACGTATTTCATCGAACTCTTCTTTCTTCAGGTTTTCCATTCGCTTCAATGCCAGCTCGGACGGCATGGCCGACAGGTATTCGTTTATCAGGTTTATGAGGATGTTTTGCTGTGCAGGGTCCAAATCTTTCATTTCGATGCCGGCCGGCTCCGGCGGGTTCACCTCCGGTGCATTAGTGGTGGTAATGTCGAAAAAAGCGTTTTTGCGAAATATGGCCTTCTGTTTTTGACTGGCCGACATGGAGTTGATCAAATCCAACCCGTAATCTTCTTCCTTGTCGAGGGTACGTTCCCCTTTTCTTTTTCCTATTGGGATAATGGCCGGGTTTGCCCCAAAAAAAATGGGCGCCATTGAAATTTGATTGTTCAGAACGGTAAAATTCAGCGAAATATGATGCCCTTCAAATGACCAGGCCCACAAACTGTCGCGTTCCGGATTTCCGTAAAATGCCGCGAAATATTTTTCCGGATCCCGCACAAAAGAGCTTCCACCCAATTGAACAAGCACCTCCTCCAGTTCAATTATCCGTTTCGTTTTCGAATAGCCGGCTTCACTCAGAAAATTCTGCAATAGCGAAAAAAGCAGTTCCTTTTGCGTTTCATTTAGCTCGTGAATCTGGATTCCCGCCCTCGACCAGGTAGCTCCCGGCAAATAGTGCCATTTCGTTTTGGATGCATCCTCAAACTCATAAAGTGTTTTTTTCCGCTGCGCACTGTTTAATGAATTTAGGAATTTTATTGCTTTGGAGTTTTTCATTTTCTGTTCGGCAGATATGTCCGACTGCATATTTTTATGTTGTTTATTTTTGAGGGTCTGATCCGGGTTATAATTTTTGACGAAGCCTGTCAGAAAAAACAAAAGGATGACCGCCAGAAAGATTGTTGTCTTTTTGCGGAACCTCCATCTTTTATTCCGGTTCTGCCCGAAGCTTTTCATTATTTTGTTTTTTGTTCTCTTGTAAAAGATTAAAACACAAGAGTTGAGGCAAGGTTCACTATACAATACCCCGTTAATTTGTGAAATCTACTTTACACTGATATACAGTCGTGTTGGAAGCATAATTGTCGAAATTTTTATAATAATCCCGCTAACTTAAGTAGATGGTCCAATTCGCTATCTGATATATTTTGTTTTTGGGATTTGTCACAAATTGAGAGTAGAAAAACTGAATTGGCAAAAACTTTTACACAGGAAATTACCCGGCTGCCTCCACTTTTCCCCTTTCCTTTTGAAGTTATAGCCATCCGAATTTTATAACAATTCTTTCCTAAGGGTTCTCCTTGCTTTGGGTTGTACTTTAATGAATCCAGTAATAGTTTGTAATCCCCTTTTAAAGAAGGGTATTTTCTCGATAGCTTTTTAAGCTCTTTTTCAAAGAAGCCGGTAGTATAAACATTAAAGCTCATTGAATAATTGATCTGCAGTTTTTAGCTTAATTTCGCCTTTCAAATGTCTTTCTACCTGACTGAGTGAATTTTGGGTGCCCTCAACAAATTCCAAATCCTTTTTTGTCAGTTTTCGTTCATTGGATATTTTAACAAACCCAAGGCTTTTAATAAGCTCCATAAAAAAGGAGAATTTATTATCCGGTACATTTAAAACCACTTGTTTCATAATCCCTTCATTTTATGGCAAAAATACAAAAAAATAGTATTTACAAAACCGGCTTCAGTTTTTTCACCCAACCTGTCAGCCGGTGTTCAGTATCAATAAAACCCGGGCCGATCATCAGAAGACCGCCGTCAGAAGTACAAATAATCCGCGCAGCCTGATCATGAACAAACCGGAACTTGAATACCTGGTTATTCACCATTTTCCCGTTTTTATCGATGAAAAGCAGCCATGGACCGATGGTGCCGGTAAACGAGGTTTCACATTTGCCTGCAGCCATAATGTTTCCGTCGGGAAGAATGGCAATGGCAGTTCCTTTTTCCGAACCTTCTCGGTTGTAGTTTTGCGTCCAGAGCACTTTCCCCGTGGCATCCAGCTTGGTCAGCAGGTAATCGTAATCCCAGATTTGCTCATCAGCCGGTGCATCCGGATTGTAGCATAAACCGACATAGCCACCCACCAGCAAGGTATTATCGGGAGAACAGCACAAACATTGTGGTGTAAGCATTTTTTCCGATTGTGGAAGAGCTGTTTTCCATAAAGTTTTTCCATCGGTGTCAACCCGGATTACCTGAACAGTTGGTTTTCCCTTAGGTGGCTGGATTTGACTTGAAACAGCCAGCGTTCCGTCGGGAAGGGTTCGAATGGCATAACCTGCTGCCGGGGTATTTTCTTCAAAACTGAACTCTGCTGTTTTTTTGCCTTCTTTGTCCAGTTTCCAAAGCGAAAAAACTGATTGTCCTGCGTGATTATTGAAAGTATTCATCCACCAGATTTGCCCGGATTGGTCCACGGTTATATCGGTACGCAAAAGAGAAGATGGTTGGTCGGTTTCTGCTGTCCACAGTTCAGCAAAAGCCAGATCCACTGCCAGCAGCCGGGCGAAGCTCTCTGTTTCTTCCGGTTTATTGATGTATGCAATCAGAAATCCATTTTCTCCGTTGGCAATAACTTTCATCGGAATATCATTCCCGGGAAACCCAAACACTTTGGTTTTTAATGTGTCGCCCTGGCTGTTGCATTCCAGGAGCCAGATGTCGAAACTCCGGTCTTCCGGTTTTTCAATGGCGCCCAAAAGAATAAAATTTCCACCCGGCATTTCCAGAACATCGGAAAAATAATGGGATGCACGAATTTCGAAATTCTTTTCCCACGTGACTTCAGGGATTTGTGAAAAAATAGTGTGCACTGCAAAAAAGAATGCCGCAATGCATGTGATTAGCTTTTGATAGTCAGTTAATTTTTGCATAGCCGTTTTATTAAATTGATTTAAACGACACATTAGATTACGATAAATTAAAAGGAAGGTTTTAGAAAAAAGTGGTCTGAATTTTTTGTTTGTGAATTTTTTTTTATTCTTTTGACCTTAGTTAAAAGAAAAAATGATTCAAAATATAAATACAATATGGCTTCCGTGGTGGGGTCTTCTTACTTAAGTGAGGAGTTTATAGCCATATTGGTATTTTTTAAAGATATTTCAATTTGGACCTGCTCCTCGAAAAGGGCAGGTTTTTTTGTTTGTGAGAAATGATAGAAATAGTAAAAAATAGAATTCAAAAAATAGCATCGCTTTGCGAGGAATTAAAAGTTGAAAAGCTTTGGATTTTTGGTTCAGCCACAAAATTTACTTTTTCACCTGAAAGTGATATTGATTTTTTGGTTTCATTTGAGAAAATGAAACCTGAAGATTATGCTGAAAACTATTTTTTACTGGCAGAAAATCTGGAAGAAATTTTAGAAAGGAAGGTGGATCTTGTGACTGTTAATTCACTTTCAAATCCCTATTTTATTCAATCGGTTGAAGAAAGTAAAACGCTGATTTATGACAGACAAAGCCAGGAAATACTTATTTGAAATTCTGGAATCGGCAGAGTCAATTGAAAAGTACATTGAAAATATTGATTTCTTTCAATATCAAAAGAACAAAATGGTAAGGAGAGCTGTTGAAAGAGAATTCGAAATCATTGGAGAAGCGACAAATGCTTTATTGAAGAACAATAAAGATATTAAAATTACCAGTGCTGAAAGAATAATCGGGATGAGAAACAGGGTAATCCATGGATATGATAAGATTGATGATGAGATAATTGGGGAACAATTAAAAGGCATCTTCCTGTTTTGAAAAAAGAAGTAAAAGAATTATTGAAATGAAAGTTTATAAAAATACAAACTGGTGGTGGCACAGCAACTTTTTACAAATCCGTGAAGAGAAGTAACGCTATTGCCCGAAAAGCAAAAAACGGCTCATCGAATCACGGTGAGCCGTTTTTTTTTGGGAGCCCTCCCTAACCCTCCCAAAGGGAGGGAAAAAGAGAGAAGCCTCTCCCAACCTCCCCAAAGGGGAGGAGTAATTGAGGGAAAAAAAGAAAAAGAAAAAAGAAATTGAATTATAAACTTTAAATATTGCCGTTACCCAATTCCCCCCTTGGGGGTTAGGGGGCTTCTTATAATTATGGAAAAATTAAAATTTAAACCTGTAGTTCGTAAAATTCTGGCCGACACAGTGACGCCGGTGAGCATTTACCTGCGGTTGCGAACGCTTTACCCAAAGGCAATTCTTTTGGAAAGCTCGGATTATCACGGACATGAAAATGCATACTCGTTTGTGTGTTTCAATCCTGTGGCCTGTTTTACAGTGAACAATAGCGAAGTAACCCGCGAGTTTCCGGGAAAAGAGAAAGAAAAGTTCATGCTTTCGGAAAAACGAAAACTTCACGATGAACTGGATGATTTTTTCAAAACGTTCAATGTGGAATCAGAAGAAATAAAAATTCCGGCAAACGGACTGTTTGGGTACATCAATTTCGATGCGGTGCAGCATTTCGAGAACATTCATTTTACGGCTGAAAAGAAAGATGGATATCAGATTCCGGAAGTGAAGTACTGTTTCTACAAGTACATTGTGGCTATCGACCACCACAAAAACCAGATTCACATGGTGGAAAACCTGCTCGATGGCGAAAACTCACAAATGGATTACATTCATCACCTGCTCATTAATCTCAATTTTTCGACGGCCAAGTTTCAACCCTTAAACAGCGAAGCTTCGAATATTACCGATGAGGAATACATGCAGATGGTAACCAAAGGGAAACAGCACTGTTACCGGGGCGATGTGTTTCAGATTGTGCTGAGCCGGCAGTTTTCGCAGCAGTACGAAGGCGATGATTTTAATGTTTACCGCGCACTGCGTTCCATTAATCCATCGCCTTATTTGTTTTATTTCGATTACGGTTCGTACCGGATTTTTGGCTCCAGTCCGGAGGCCGAACTGCGGGTGAAAAACAACAAAGCTTATATCCATCCCATTGCCGGCACTTTTAAACGCACCGGCAACGACGAGCAGGATCGCGAACTGGCCGAACAACTAAGCAAAGACCCTAAAGAAAATGCGGAACACGTGATGTTGGTTGACTTGGCCCGCAACGACCTCAGCCGGAATGCAAACCATGTGGTTGTGGAAACTTACCGCGAAGTGCAGTTCTATTCGCATGTGATTCACCTCGTTTCTCAGGTTTCAGGCGAAATTACTGACGACACCAACCTGATAAAGGTTTTGGGGGAAACGTTTCCGGCAGGTACACTTTCCGGAGCGCCCAAGTACAAGGCCATGGAACTGATTGACAAATACGAAAATCAAAACCGGGGTTATTATGGTGGCTGCATTGGTTATCTTGGGTTCGACCGCACCGTGAACCATGCCATCATGATTCGGTCGTTTATGAGCAAAAACAATCGCCTGTTTTACCAGGCCGGGGCCGGAATTGTAGCCGATTCGAAAGAAGAAAGCGAACTGCAGGAGGTGAACAACAAGCTGGCAGCGTTGAAAAAAGCGATTGAAATGGCGAAGGAGATAAATTAGGAGCCCCATCCTAACCTTCCCCCAAGGGGAAGGAATAAGAAAATGAATCAGTAAAAAAGAGAAAAATGATATCAAAAGAAAACAGTAAAAAAAAGAACGCAGCCCAATCTCCTTCCTTTGGAGGGATTAAAGGAGGCTCTATTTTAGTTATTGATAATTACGATTCGTTCACATACAATCTGGTGCATGCCATTAAAAAAATTTCAGGATTGCCGGTGGATGTGTTCCGCAACGATGAAATTGCGCTGGAAGATATTGAAAAGTACGACAAAATTGTGCTTTCACCCGGACCGGGACTGCCAGACGAATCCGGATTGTTATTGGAAATTATTAAGGAATACGCACCGAAAAAAAGCATTCTGGGTGTTTGTTTGGGGCACCAGGCCATTGGCGAAGCTTTTGGAGGGAAACTGCGCAACATGAACCGCGTAATTCACGGAATGGCAACACCGGTTAAACTTACCGTCAACCGATCTGTTCTTTTTAACGGATTGCCCGATTCATTTGACGTAGGACGTTACCATTCTTGGATTGTGGAAAAGGAAAATCTTCCTGAATGCTTCGAAATCACAAGCTTCGACAACGAAGGAATGATTATGTCGATGAAGCATAAAACGTTTGATGTGGAAGGCGTTCAGTTTCACCCTGAATCGGTTTTAACCCCACTGGGAGAAAAAATGATTGAAAATTGGTTAGGAACCCCCTCCAACTCCCACAAAATGGGAGAATAAAAATAGCCCCGGAATTTATCCCGGGGGCGGAATTTTGGCAATTAAATCGAGGTGCGTCCAATTCCGTTCATTGAAAAACAGACATTGTACGCACCGCAAAATAAAAGTTGAATAGCATGAAAAATACACTGGAATATTTATTTGAAGGAAATAATCTGACACGAGAGCAGGCGAAAAAAAGTCTGCTGGAAGTGGGAAAAGGAATGCACAGCGAGGCGGAGTTCGCTTCGTTTCTTACTGTTTTTAAGATGAGACCAATCACTTCCGATGAACTGGCCGGATTCCGTGATGCCATGGCTGAACTTTGCCTCGTGACTGATCTTTCCGGTTACGATGCCATCGATGTGGTGGGTACCGGTGGCGACGGAAAAAATACGTTTAACATCTCAACGCTGGCCTGTTTTATTATTGCCGGTGCCGGAGTGAATGTAGCCAAACATGGCAACTACGCCGTTTCGTCCACCAGCGGCTCGTCCAACCTGCTCGAACTCATGGGTTACAAATTCAGCAACGACCTGGATAAGCTGAAAAACGACCTGGAAAAAAGCAACTTCTGTTTTATGCACGCACCGCTTTTTCACCCGGCCATGAAATACATTGCACCAGTGCGCCGGGCTTTGAAAGTGCAGACTTTTTTCAATATTTTGGGTCCAATGGTGAATCCCTCTTCACCAAAATACCAGGTACTGGGCGTAAATAATACTGAAAATTTCAATCACTACAGAAATGTGTACGAAACGCTGGATATAAATTTTACGGTTATCAACAGCAACGACGGGTACGACGAGGTTTCGCTCACCGATTCTACCCGTTTTGCACAGAATGAAAAAGAAGGGTATTTTTCACCTGCCGATTTTGGGTTTGAAAAAATTCAACCTGAATCCATTTATGGCGGCGATTCCATTAAAGAAGCTGCTCAGATTTTTATGCATATTCTGGAAGGAAAAGGTTCAAAAGAACAAAACAACGTGGTGGTAGCCAACGCAGCTGTGGGCCTGAACCTGGTTTATCCGGAAAAAAGTTTACCGGAATGTGTGGATATGGCGGGTGAATCGCTAAAAAGTGGCAGGGCATTACAAAAACTGAAAGCGGTTGTAGATTAAAAAATAGCACCGTCCTTTAGGGCGGTGAAAATTAAAAATGAATGAGGTGGAAAGGAATTTCTGAAAAATGGTAAAATTTAGAATACCATTTTTCAGAAATTCCAACCGGGAAAATATGTAATACAACACCGACCTAAAGGACGGTGCAAAAACAAGAAAACATGAATATTCTCGAAAAAATAATTGAAACCAAAAAGGTGGAAGTAGCCCGGCAGAAAAAGGCGATTCCGGCGGCACAACTCAAAAAATTTCCCGGTTACCAGCGGAAATGCAATTCGCTGAAAACAGCTTTGCTGAAAAACAGTTCTTCCGGAATCATTGCTGAGTTTAAGCAAAAGTCGCCATCGAAAGGGGAAATCAATTTTGGGGTGAAGGTGGAAGAAGTGACCAAAGGATACTCAGAAGCCGGAGCGGCAGGTTTGTCCGTTTTAACCGATTACGATTATTTTGGCGGAACTCTGGCCAACCTGGCCAAAGCGCGCGAAACGAATCCGGCAATTCCAATTCTTCGTAAAGATTTTATTATTGACACCTACCAGTTGGTGGAAGCAAAAGCATTTGGAGCCGATGTGATTCTCCTTATTGCAGCCTGCCTGGAAAAAGAACAGGCCGCAACATTGGCCAAAAAAGCAAAAAGTCTGGGCATGGAAGTGCTAATGGAAGTTCATAATGCCAATGAACTGAATTTGTTGAACGATTTTGTGGAACTTGTGGGTGTAAACAACCGCAACCTGAAAACTTTTGAAGTGGATGTGGAAACTTCGGTAAAACTGGCAAAGCTTATTCCCGATCGGTTTGTGAAAATTTCGGAAAGCGGACTGGCTGGCGCGGAAGCGATTCATTATTTAAGGAAGCACGGTTTTAAAGGGTTTCTGATTGGCGAAACCTTTATGAAAACCGACAACCCGGGAGAAGCGTGTAAAAAGTTAATTGAAAGTTTATAATTAGCACCGTCCTTTAGGGCGGTGTAAGAGAAAAAGATTGCACAAGTTTTGGCATGTGTTTTTGTGGCTTAGCAAACAAAAATCATGACAAAACAAATCTAGAAAAGAAGTAAAATGATTGATAATCTGAAAATAAAAGTATGCGGAATGAAATTCACCGCCAACCGGGAAGCGGTGGAAAAACTTCCTGTGGATTTTCTGGGATTCATTTTTTACCCTAAATCGAAACGATTTGTGGGAGAAAACACCGAACCGGGACTTTTCCAATCAGCTAAACTTAAAGTGGCCGTTTTTGTGGATGAAAACGCTTTTGAAATTCTTGGGCTGGCCAAAAACCTTGGATTTGAATATGTTCAGTTACATGGAAAAGAAAATCCAAAAACCTGCCGGTTGTTAAAAAAACAGGGATTGAAAGTGATAAAAGCTTTCAACCTGAATGAAGATTTTGATTTTGCTTCGATTAACGCTTACGAAAAAAGTGTGGATTATTTTCTGTTCGATACAAAAACAGACTTGCCGGGAGGCTCCGGGAAAAAATTTAACTGGAAAATTTTGGAAAAATACCAGGTAAATGTTCCCTTCTTTTTAAGCGGGGGAATTGTACCGGAGGATGCCGAGGCCATCAGAAAACTTCAACATCCACAGCTTTTCGGAATTGACCTGAACAGCGGTTTTGAAGATGAACCGGGAGTAAAAAATGTGGAAAAGTTAAAACAATTTATTGCAGAAATCAACTAATGAACAACCGTCATTCCCGCGTAGGCGGGAATCTGCAAAATTTTAGCAGATTCCCATCTTCATGGGAATGACAAGAAACACGAATAAAATTACAGAAATGAAGTTTAACGTTAACGAAAAAGGATATTACGGAGAGTTTGGCGGGGCCTGGATTCCCGAAATGATGTTTGCCAACATCGATGAGCTCCGACGCCGTTACCTGGAGATTATCGAATCACCGGAATTCAAAAAAGAATTCGACCAGTTAATGAAAGATTACGTAGGCCGGCCGTCGCCGTTGTACTTTGCCGGCCGATTATCGGAACATTACGGCACAAAAATTTACCTGAAGCGCGAAGATTTGAACCACACCGGGTCGCACAAACTGAACAATACGGTGGGGCAGATTTTACTGGCCGAAAAGCTGGGCAAAACCCGTATTATTGCAGAAACCGGCGCCGGACAGCACGGCGTGGCCACCGCCACTGTTTGTGCGCTAAAAGGGTTAAAATGCGTGGTTTACATGGGTGCGCTCGATGTGCAGCGGCAGGCACCCAATGTAAAAAAGATGAAAATGCTGGGCGCCGAAGTGATTCCCGTGCACAGTGGCAACAAAACCTTGAAAGACGCCACCAATGAAGCCATGCGCGACTGGATCAACAATCCGGAAGACACGCACTACATCATCGGTTCTGTGGTTGGGCCGCACCCTTTCCCCGATATGGTGGCCCGTTTTCAGTCGGTCATCAGCAAAGAGATGAAAAATCAACTGTTGGAACAAACCGGAAGTGAATTTCCTACCAGAATAATTGCTTGTGTGGGTGGCGGAAGTAATGCCGCCGGTGCTTTTTACCATTATCTGGATGATGAACAGGTTGAACTGATTGGCGTGGAAGCTGCCGGGAAAGGAGTGGAAACACCAGAAACTGCTGCTACTTTGCTGGTGGGCTCGCCGGGTGTGTTGCATGCCAGCCGCACCATGCTTATGCAAAATCGAGACGGGCAAATCACAGAACCGTATTCTATTTCTGCCGGACTGGATTATCCGGGAATCGGGCCGTTGCACGCGCATCTGTTTAAAACCGGAAGGGCAAAATACATTGCTGCTACTGATGAAGAAGTTTTGCAGGCTGCACTTCTACTCACCCAGAAAGAAGGAATCATTCCGGCGCTGGAATCGGCACATGCACTGGCAGCTCTCGAAAAAATTGAAATGAAACCGGACGATGTGAACGTGATTAACCTCTCGGGTAGCGGCAATAAGGACATGGAAACGTATTTGGAGTATTTTGGGTATTAGTGGGCCCTCCCTAACCCTCCCAAAGGGAGGGAATAAGAGAAGAAAACGAGAAAAAGGAAAATATAAATGTATAACAAATAGTAAAATTGTCTTCTCCAACTCCCCCTTTGGGGGATTTAGGGGGCTTATTCTTAACATGATGAAAAACAGAATCAACCAGCTTTTCGAAACGAAAAAAGAGAATATTCTTTCGGTCTATTTTACAGCCGGATTTCCAAAATTGAACGACACCGTTGAAATTATTCAGGAATTGGAAAAAAACGGGGTGGACCTCATCGAAATCGGCATTCCTTTTTCTGACCCAACCGCTGACGGGCCCACCATTCAGCACAGCAGTGAAATTGCCCTGAAAAACGGGATGTCGCTTCATTTGCTTTTCGACCAACTGAAAAACATCCGGCAATCGGTAAAAATTCCACTGATTTTAATGGGGTACTTCAATCCGGTAATGCAGTTTGGCGTGCAAGAATTCTGCAAAAAATGCAGTGAAACTGGAATTGACGGAGCCATTTTGCCCGACCTGCCTTTGGAGGAATTTGAAGCGCAGTACAAGGAACATTTCACAAAAAACAATTTGCACAACATTTTGCTGATTACGCCTCAAACACCCGAAGCACGTATCCAGCAAATAGATGAATCTTCCGGTGGATTTATTTACATGGTTTCTTCGGCATCAACTACCGGCGCCGGCAAAAAAGTGGAAGATTTTCACCAGGATTATTTCGAACGGATTCAACAGATGAATTTAATTAACCCCAGGTTAATAGGCTTCGGAATTTCGGATAGTTCTACCTTTGTTAATGCCTGCAAATACGCCAGCGGCGCCATTATTGGGAGTGCTTTTGTAAAAGCGTTGCAAGAGTGTAAAGAAATTAAAAAGTGTATTGAAAACTTTGTACGGAATATTCGAATTTCTGATTAATTTTTTGAAAAAAATCAAAAAATAATCGTTAATGTTTTTAAACAGTTTTATGTAACTTTTTAGTAACGGGCAATGATACAATCAAATAGAAAAAGACGATTTGGTATGGCATAGTTAATGAATGTTAAACCATATTTTACAACATACCATTAATTGTTTTTAGGTGTTATATTAATGTCGGATTTATAAAACTAAAATATTTGGACCATGCTCGATTACGCAAAAGTTATTTTACCCAAAGTGAGTTTTAGCAAACACTTGTTCCGAAAAGAACTGGCAAAGTGTATTCAATGGGTAGAACCTTCAGAGGTTCAGGAATTGCACGACTGGTGCTATCAAAATTTTAAAAATAAGTATCCCGATGTTCTGGAAGAAGTTTTTTCAGGCGTCGCGGCGTAAAAAAACCAAGGGGTGTATTGAAAAATGCACCCCATTTTTCTGTCAATAATTCTGTTTTATCAGTAACCCGTTTAATTCTATCCACAAACAACCATATCCTGCGTAGTTTATCACTATTGTTGCATTTCCTGCATTTTACTTTTTTAATACGCCCATTCATTGAATTTTTTCATCACTTATTTTCAGAAACCCTAAGTTTGGTCTCAAAGCCAGAAAACAATAAAATGAAAAGCATTTAATCATTGTTGAAATTTTGAAAAAATTCGGGGAAAAACAATAACAGTTTTAAAAACTAACACAGCAATTTTCATAGAAATAGTTAAACAGCATTAAAAATTGCAGCGTGTTGAATTACCGAAGGGTAAATTACTAAAGCTCCTGTTTCCCCGGCAGGGGCTTTTTTTTTGATTTGAGGATTTATTCCAAAAAAAAATATCACAAAAATTAACTTTTATGAAGAAACTACTTTTATTCAGTTTGGTTTTGTGTTTTGCAGTATTTTACGCAAATGCACAAACAAAGCAAATTAACGGAAAGGTGACATCCCGGGACGACGGGGCACCTATTCCAGGTGTTTCGGTAGTTGTAAGTGGCACTTCCATTGGTACAATTACTGATACTGACGGTAATTTCACACTCAGGGTTCCTGAAAATGAAACAATCCTGTTCTCTTTTGTTGGATTGAAAACAGTTGAGGTTCCTGTTACTTCAGCCACCAATTACGATGTGGTAATGGAACAGGAAATTATTGGCATGGACGAAGTGATGGTGGTGGCTTATGGTGTGGCCAAAAAAGAGTCATTTACCGGTTCTGCCGGAGTGATTGACAATGAGATGCTGCAAAAAAGGTCTGTGGCCAACATTTCAAAAGCGCTGGAAGGTCAGGTTGCGGGTGTTCAAACCACTTCGGGTACAGGGCAGCCCGGTGAAGGTGCAGATATTATTATCCGCGGATTTGGGTCCATCAATTCCGATAATAGCCCGCTCTATGTTGTTGACGGGGTTCCTTTTGACGGGAATCTGAACTCCATTAACCCGGGCGACATCGAGTCGATGACTATTCTGAAAGATGCTTCAGCCGGAGCATTGTATGGTTCGCGAGGAGCAAACGGCGTGGTTGTAATTACAACCAAAAAAGGAAAAGCTGAACAACTTTCGGTTGAGCTCAAAGCGTCCTACGGTGTAACCA
The DNA here is from genome assembly GCF_041687215.1 of Mariniphaga sp. Classification (NCBI taxonomy): domain Bacteria; kingdom Pseudomonadati; phylum Bacteroidota; class Bacteroidia; order Marinilabiliales; family Prolixibacteraceae; genus Mariniphaga; species Mariniphaga sp. The sequence continues at coordinate 63,116 of NZ_JAWLCI010000001.1, read as the reverse complement.
ACAGGGCAATTAAACCCTACAAAACATTAAACACTGCCGATTTTATTGAAGCCTCCTTTCAGGGATATAAAAATGAATTGATTTACAGAGATGGCGTACATCCCGATTTGGCCGGACAAATGGCCGTTGAAGCGATGAAAGGCAGCAATGGAATTTTCGGAGCCAATGAAATGTATAATCCCTACAACATGTCTGTTTCTGAACTGATTGACCCGGTTACGGGAAGGGTAAATTCTTCTGCCAAACTTTTGTACCAGTCTGACTGGCTGGAAGAAATTACCAATGAAAATGCGCCTCGACAGGAGTACCAATTGTATTTTAACGGGGGTTCTGAAAATTCAAAAATTTTTGCTTCGCTGGCTTACCTGAATGAAGAAGGATTGCTGGAGACAACAGATTTTGAACGAATTTCAGGAAGAATCGGAGCTGAATTGACACCCAAAGAGTGGCTGAATTACGGAGGGAATGTAAATTTCTCGAAAACTGAAAGTTCATATCTGGAATGGGGCGGAACTTCTGCAACTTCCAACGTTTGGTATTCGGCACAGTTTTTAGCGCCCATTTATCCGGTTTATATGCAGGATGAACAGGGAAATCCGGTTCTTTCAGAAACCGGAGAAAAACAGTTCGACTATGGTTTAACCAGGCCTTCCGGCGCCAATCCGAACTACAACCCAGTAGCTACTTTATATGAAGATGATTTTTATACCACAACCGATAATTTGTCGGGAAGGTTTCACCTTGATATTTTGGGCAAAGGGCTGAACACAGCCATTGACGGGTTATCACTTTCAGCAAATATAGGATTTGATTATGCCAACAGCCGCCGGATTCAATACAATAATCCTGAGTTTGGCGATGGAGCAACGGTTAGTGGTATTTTAAATATACTGAACAACCGAAACCTCTCATTTACCGTGAATGAACTACTGAGGTATGAAAAAAGTTTCGGAAAACATAGTATCAATTTACTTGCCGGGCACGAATTTTACAAGCTGGTAATTAATGAGCTTGAAGCTGAAAAAACAGGCTTCCCCTATTCCGGAATAAAAGAACTTGCCCCGGGTTCCACCACTTCGCTGCTCACTTCTTTTGAAGACAATTACTCCATTGAATCGGTTTTGAGCAACCTTACCTACGACTTTGCCGACCGGTATTATTTGTCAGCAAGTTTTCGTACCGACGGTTCTTCCCGTTTCCATAAAGATTACAGGTGGGGTAAGTTCTGGTCATTGGGTGGATCGTGGAGAATTAGTGAAGAACGTTTTCTTGAAGGCGCTGATTTTATTGACAACCTGAAACTGAAAGCCAGTTACGGGAAACAGGGGAACGACCGTATTGGAACATATTACGGCTGGCAGTCGCTTTATAATTTAGACTGGGCTAATGCCAACTTAAACGGCGCACTGCTATCGTCACTCGAAAATACCTCCATTAAGTGGGAAGAAAATAATAACCTGAATATTGGTTTTGATGCAGTTCTTTGGAGCGGACTGGAATTTTCGTTTGAATATTACCAGCGCAGAACCGTGGATATGCTCATGGAAAAACCGATGGCCACTTCGCTTGGTTTCGATAGCTATTGGGCCAATGTGGGCGAAATGCTGAATTCAGGCTTTGAGTTGAATACCAATCTGAATATTATCAGGGCAAATAACTTTGTTTGGAATGCAAACCTGAATCTCACCACCTTGAAAAATGAAATTGTTGAGTTGGACGGGGAAACCGATCAGATTGTTGACGGAAACCGGATTCAGCGCAAAGGAGAAGAAATTAATTCATTCTACCTGAGTCGTTCGGCAGGTGTGGACATTGCCACCGGGGCTCAGCTTTACTGGGTGTTCGATCGCGACGAAAACGGTGATCCCGGAGAACCTTATATTTCTGACGATTACCAGAAAGCAACCCAAAGCAAGGTTATTGCCGGCAGTCGCATTCCCGATTTTTACGGAGCTTTCGGAAGCAACTTTATCGTTTACAAAAACTTCGATTTGTCTTTTATGACCACTTTTTCAGTAGGCGGCAAAATATACGATAACGTTTACCGGGGATTACTAAACCCAACATATATTGGTACAAACTATACGGTTAACATAGAAAGAGCCTGGCGGAAACCTGGAGATGTTACCGATATTCCAAGAATTCAAAACGGAACAGCCTTTGCACGACCCGCAACCGATAATTTGTTGATTGATGCGTCCTATTTTGCCATCAAGAATTTAACGTTTGGATATACCCTGCCGGTAAATATGCTCAGAACGATTGGCATTGAACGATTAAGGGCTTATGTATCGTTCGACAATCTGGCTCTGTTTTCGCATTTGGAAGGTATGAATCCGCAACATGATTTTACCGGATCCACCAATTTTACCTATACTCCGGTAGGCACGAGCCTGCTGGGAATCGAATTAAAATTTTAAAACTATTTTATCATGAAAATATATAAGTTTCTATTTGTATTTCTGCTTTCGGCAGTGTTTGTTTCCTGTTTGGATGAACTGGATACAAATCCTACTGACAGCACATCAGGCGATGTTTTATTCGCGGATGTGAATAAAGCCAAAGTTGCCCTGAACGGGATTTACAGAGCCATGTATGTAGCAGAGGAATGGTCTGAAGGCTGGGCGCCAGAGGAATTTGCCATTACTGCCTTTACTTTAACCTACGACCTCATGGGAGAAGACATGGTGCAACACGAAGGTGGTCAAGGCTGGTTCTGGTTCGATTACCGGTACAATGTCAAATCTGACTATACCCATAAAGATGGTCGTCCTTACTCGGTCTGGTATTTTTATTACACCATTATTTCCAATGTAAATGCCATAATTGCTGCTGAAGAAGGCATGGAAGGATCTCCTTCCGAAATTAGCAGTTTAATAGGACAGGCTTATGCTTTGCGTGCTTATGCATACTTCGGCCTCATTCGCTTTTACCAGCAAACCTATATTGGTAATGAAAATGCTCCGGGTGTTCCCATATACACAGAACCTACAACAAATATTTCGGAAGGAAAACCACGGGGAACTGTAGCCGAAGTGTATACACAAATTGACGCTGACATGGAAGAGGCGCTACGATTGCTGGATCCTGATTTGGCGGCACCAAGAAATCATCCCTCACATATCGATTATTATGTGGCAAACGGGATAAAGGCAAATATTGCGCTTGAAAAAAACGAGTGGGCGACAGCAGAAGCTGCCGCCAAAACGGCCATGAGCGGAGGAACAACCATGCTTACTATGGATCATTTAAATAAAGGTTTTGCCTTTAATGATGCTACTGCACAATCAGTACTTTGGGGGTTGAAAATTGTGGCAGACCAGTCAACCAACTACGATTCTTTCTTTTCACACATGGACGCCAGCACTGAATTTTATGCACAAACTTCGCGAAAATGTATCAGCACCTGGCTTTATAACCAGATGCCCGATACCGATGTGCGCAAAAACAACTGGTGGTATGGCCCAATTGAAAATGAGTCGGAGTTGGGAACCGAAGTCAGTTACAACCAGTTCAAATTTCGCTTTTCCGATGCGAACAATGCACTGGGCGATTATATTCTGATGCGCCATGAGGAAATGATGCTCATTGCAGCAGAAGCCATGTGCATGCAGGGAAAATATGGCGAGGCAAGAACAATGCTTGAGGATCTGATGGCTGAACGCAATCCTGATTATAACATTTCGTCGCGTACCAATTCCAACACTTTAACGACCACCGATGCCAACGGACCTACAACTCCTGCCGGAGGACCGGTAACCCTGCTCGATGAAATTATTTTACAACGCAGAATTGAGCTTTGGGGCGAAGTGGGTCGCATTATGGATATCAAACGGCTGAAAACCGGCTTTACGCGCGACTTTGAAGGCAGTAACCATCCCGACAAGCTGGTTACCCGAAATACCCTTGACCCGGAATATCCGGATTTTGTGATGGCTATTCCGCAATCGGAATTCGACGGAAATAAAAACATGGACGAAACGGCCGACCAAAATCCGTTCGCCAGTAATTAATCTTAAAATCAAACATCATGAAACATACTTATTTAATACTTATACTTTTAGCAATGGCCCTTTTTTCCTGCGACCAGGAAAATATGGGGACTTTATATGAACCGGATGCGCCTTATGTGGCATTTAGTTCACCTGTAGTTTCCGGGAATGTTTTGTCTGCCGAAAATGATTATGCAGTCCGGGTGCAGGTTGTACGTTCAGAATTATCCGGTTCTGCCACTGCTACCGTTTCCCTGGAAATGAACGAAAACATCGAAGGTGTTTTTGATTTGGAAAGCAATACGGTCACTTTTGAAGATGGAAAAGGTTCCGCCTATTTGAAAATTGTTCCGCTGGTTGAACCCGGGCAAATTGACCCGACCAAAAATTACGTATTCAACCTCACGCTAACCGGCGATAATGCGTCGGAATTTTATAACAAAACTTCTTACAGGGCATCGTTCAGATACACGCCAATTGGCACAGGAACTTTCACTTCAGTATTTTTTGACGATGAATGGCCTGTGGATTTGGAAAAGCTGGAAGTGGGGAACCTGACTCTTTACAAAGCAAAAGCCCTTTACGAAACCGGTTATGATATTACCATAGTTGTGGAAGGTGAAAATGTGACGGTGAATGACCAGGCAGCCTGGTACTACGACGATGAATATGGAGAAGTATTTATTACGGGAACCGGCACGATAAATGGAAAAACAATTACCATGTCATTAACCCATTTCATCCCCGATGTTTATGCCTGGGATCCTGAAACGGAAGTTTTAACATTACCATAAATTATTTATTCCCTCTTTTTAAAAATGGCCTTTTGGGGCCATTTTTTGTTTCTGCTGCCTGGCAAGCATCACATATTCGTGTGGTTTTTTGATTTTAAATGAAATTTGAAATGCAGGATTTCGTAATTTTAGAAGAAAATAGATTCATGATCAGAACTTGTTTCTTTTTCTTCTTTTTAATAGTTTACCTTACCGGGTATGGGCAAATGTCCTACATCTTTAACCGTTTTTCACGAAACGAAGGATTAAACACAAACAATGTTAATTGTGTGTGGCAGGATAAGAAAGGTTTTTTGTGGGTAGGTACAGAAAACGGCATTCAACGTTTCGATGGAAGGAAATTTGTCAGTTTCGGTTCATTTACCTTAAACCAGACTATGCCACCGTTTGGTGTAGATCAAATCCTGGATGCCGGGAACGGGAAAATGTGGCTCCGCCAGGGAAACCTCATTGGATTATTCGATCCGGTAACGTTTAGTTATTCTGATGTTCCCATCAAAAATCAAAATCACCTCCCTGCCCAATCAGATTTAAATTTGTATTCCGACAGTAAAGGAAACACTTTTCTATGCACACATAAAACCAGTTTACTGTACTTCAATAAAGCTGAAAACCAATTTACTAGCGAGAATCTTCCAATAAAAGTTCCCGAAGGCTGGACAGTAAACAATTTGTTTGAAGATACCATTACCGGAGATTACTGGATTTGCAGTGACCAGGGCCTGGCGGTTTATCAAAGCAAAACACAAACCCTACTTTCTTCTGAAAACAACCCTCAACTTCTGCCTCTTTTTGAGCGTAATGATTTAAAATACATCTACCGCTTTTTTGTTGCCAAAGACCGAACCTGTTGGATAATCCGGTGGGACTATAGTCCTGAAATCGAACCGGTTTTAATTCACTACAATCCTTTTGAAAATAAGATATCGGATGATATTGCCGGAGTTCAACCGGCAGGTACAGAATATCAGGGCCCCTTCTGGATCGATGAAACCCGAAACGGACAAATATGGTATGGCGGTGTTAACACGCTGGTTTGTTACGATTTCAAACTGAAAGCTTTTATACAAAACAAAAAGGTAAAACCTGAAGATTACGATATCAAATTCAGGGAGACGAAACATATGTTTGAAGACCGGGAAGGCAACATCTGGCTATCAACAAATAATGGACTTTATGTGGTTACCTCTGAAAATAAAATGGCATTTAATGTGGTTTTAAGTGACCTGAACCAGGGCAAGGATATTGTTATCAATTCGATACTGGAAACCAAAGAGATGGAGAATTGGATTGGCACATGGGAAAATGGAATTATTGTATTTGACCCGCTTTTTGTAAAAACTGATTATGACCTTTACAGCACAATTCGAGGCGAAAACCTACCCAATTATAAGAAAGTCTGGGATTTGTATCAGCATTCAGAAACCGGCTTAATCTGGTCGGGATGCCAGAACGGAATGATGGCTATTTTCAACCCAAAAACCAAAAAGCCCGTTAATTTGCTTGAACCGCCGGTTTTTGAACATGCTCCCATACGGCAGATTATGGAGGACAGGGAAGGAAATTTATTTTTTGGTACCCAAAAGGGGCGGTTGGCCAAATGGAAAAACGGTTCTGAAATTACCAACAATAACTTTGAAATTGTCCGCGACTTTAATGCCACCATTTATCTCCTTTACAAAGACAAAGAAGAACGGATTTGGGTGGGAACCCGCGACATGGGCCTTTTTGTAATGGATCCGACCGGAAAAAATGTGCTTTTACAGTTTAATGAACAGCCCGGTTCCTATACTTTTATGGGCAATAGTGTTTTTGATGTAGTTCAGTACAACGACAGCATTTTTTTTGTAAGCACAGGTTTTATAAATATTCTGAACCTGCAATCGGGGAAAATACAAACCCTTACACAATACAACGGATTGCCCGGGGGTGGTATTACGCGGCTGTTGCTTGATGATGAGGGTGTGTTATGGTTTACCCACAACAATGGACTTGGAAGCTATAATTATCAGAAAAACATGTTTATATCGTACAACGAAAGAAATGGTATTATTATGGCCGATAAATCGACAAATGCAAAATTTAAAATGCGAAACGGAGAGTTTTGGTTTGGGGGAGAAAACGAGTTATTCGGATTCTGGCCCAACGGTTTAAAACTTAAAATCGCTCCTCCTGATGTGACGCTAACTGATTTTAAACTATTCAACACCTTCATCCCGCTTGACTCGCTGCTTGCACTCGAAAAAATTACCTTACAACCGGAGCAGAATTCGCTTACATTCTATTTTTCGTCGCTTAGTTTCACCCAGCAAGACAAATTAATCTATTTCTATAAAATGGATGGGGTTGATAATGAATGGACCAGGGCAGAAAGCGATCTCGCGGCTAACTATACCACACTGTCTCCCGGAGATTATACTTTTAATGTAAAATGTATCAATATGCAGGGTTTTGAGTCAGAGAACAACACAACCGTTCAACTGACTATATTGCCCCACTTTTACCAGGCATGGTGGTTTTACTTCCTGGTGATTTTATTTTTTGTCGGAATTATTTATACTTTTCATCGTCAGCGGTTTAACAGGCTTCTCGCCGTTGAGCGAGTCCGGAATAAAGTGGCCCGCGACCTGCACGACGATGTGGGTTCTACACTGAGCACCATAAATATTCTTAGTTCGATGGCTAAAACAAAATTGCTGACTGACCCGGTTAAAACAAGCGAATATATTTCGAAAATTACCGACAACAGCCAGCAAATGATGGAAGCCATGGACGATATTGTTTGGAGTATAAAACCCGACAACGACAACATGCAACGAATAGTTGCACGAATGCGGGAATATGCCGCCTCCATTCTGGAACCCAAAGAGATTGGAATTGAATTCAGTATCGATGAAAATATTTACGATCTGAAACTTGATATGGAAACCCGGCGCGACGTATTTCTTATTTTTAAGGAAGCGGTTAACAACAGCGCAAAATACAGCCACTGTTCCGAAATTAAAATTCGTATAAATTTTGAAAATAAGAAACTAACAATCAATATTTCAGACAACGGAAAAGGTTTTGATGTACAAAAGGCTGATTCGGGTAACGGATTGGGAAATATGTACAAACGGGCAGAAGCATTGCATGGCACAATCAGCATTAACAGCGAAGAAGGGAAAGGGACTCATATTTCACTGATTGTGCCGGTAAACAGTTAATTTTTCACATGTTTATGTGGAAACAACATGATATTTTGTTGTTTACATTTGCATAAAACACGAAGTATGATAAAGGTTCTGATATACGAAGACAACCCTCAGTTAAGAGAAGGGCTTACCATGCTAATTGATGGCAGCGAAGGATTTAATGTGGTGGCATCCTATAATAATTGTACAAACATTGTTAGCGAACTGAAGACATGGAAACCGGATGTTATATTGATGGATATTGATATGCCGGCCATGAATGGGATTGAAGGCCTTAAAAAAATCAGGGAAATCAACCAACAGGTAAAGGTGCTGATGCTTACTGTTTTCGATGATAATTCAAATGTTTTTGAAGCCCTGAAAAATGGCGCAAACGGATACCTTTTGAAAAAAACTCCGCCTGCAAAATTGCTGGAATATATTGATGATGTTGCTTCGGGTGGCGCACCCATGACTTCGTCGATTGCCACACAGGTTTTAAAAATGTTCTCCGAACTGCCCGGTCAAACTAAAAACGAATATCACCTGAGTGAGCGTGAAAAGCAAGTATTGCAATTGCTGGTTAACGGCTACAGCTATAAAATGATTGCCAGCGAAATGTTTATTGCCATTGACACGGTGCGTTCCCATATTAAAAAAATTTACGAAAAACTTCAGGTAAACAGCAAAAGTGAGGCCGTGGCCAAAGCATTTAAGGATAAGCTGATCTAATCTTTATTCAATTACAAATACTTCCCCAAAACAGATTTTTACCATCAAAATTATGTAGGTGTTAAGCCCTCAAATAGCAAGAGAAAAACAAAACGCCAACGCTTTAGCAATATTATCAGGAGGCTCATAAACTTTCAAACCTCGTTCTGCACTTCACAATAAAGACATAAAACTCTGAAAATATGTGATAAACTATCACATTTTATTTCACTATAAACCAGCATATTTCACATTTCTATGCGATTGTGCCCCGCTCATATTTGCCTTTACTTTGCTTTAGTTCAATTTTAATTATTACAACTATGAAAACAAAATTTACAACAATTACAATGTTTGCTCTTATTTGCCTGGGAATTGCTGCCCACGGGGTAGAAAAAAATGCTGAACCCGGCAAAATACACCTTTCAGATGCGAAGAAAGCTCTGATGGAAAGATCTGAAAACTCAGGGCATCTTAAAACTCTGTTTTTTACCGGAAATCAACTCTCGGTTCCCCGTAACAGCGAAGATTATTCATGGGATGAGGATTTAAACGATTGGAAACATGTGTCAAACACCTCATACACCTACAACAATGCCGGAAAATTAACAGAAGAAATTGTCAGGGATGCAGAGACCAATTATTACCTCACAAGAGATACGTATTCAGACAATCCAGACTACATTTTTGAAGAAGTATCCTATACCTGGATTATGGATGGATGGATTTCAGTTACCGGAGAAAGAGCATCGAGGACAATCAGCGCAGAGAGCCCGTTTGAGGGTTATAACAATGGGATATTATACCAAACCCTGGAAAATGAAGAATGGGTATTCAAAACCTGGATCAAGTATATACTGAATGATTACGGAATTCCGACGATATTGGAAGAAAACCATTGGGAGAGAAACAACTGGATTCCGTACAGCAGAATGGGACTTCTTACCTGGGCCGACTGGCCAAATCGCAAGCTGGCTGCCTACACAAAGCAAAATATGCAGGGATACAACTGGGTGAATGCCGAACGTGTTTCCATACAATACAATGGTGAAAATTATACCGAAACAACCGAAATTTGGGAAAACGCAGAATGGGTAAACAGTACAAGAGAAACTTATTCGCTAACAAGCACCGAAGAAGAATTAACATTAGAAAACTGGACTGCACAGGGATGGGAAAACACTGAAAAATACCAGGGTACATTCGACAATTTTGGCAATCCTACCGGATTGAAGTACAGCTCGTGGTACGACAACGACTGGAAAGTTGATTTGGCACTCTTTATGGACCTTACCTACAACGAATCGAATGATGTTACGGAAATGGTTATTCGCCAGTGGGACCCTTCGTTAACTGCTCCCGAAAGCCTTTCAAAATACGTTTTCAGTAACTTTTTGCACTTTACAACCGATGTTCCTGAAATGAGTGTGCTTGGCAATGTGAAAGTTTTCCCCAACCCGGTAAGTAACAATTTTAATATTCAAATCAATGAAAACCTAACATCAGATTACCAGGTAAATATTGTAAGCCTTGCCGGACAGACTGTTTTTAGCAATACATATTCAGATTCTAACATATCGATAAATGCAGGAGGATTGCCTTCCGGAATGTATTTGCTGAATGTAAAAAGTGATGAGGGATGGACATACACCAGTAAATTATTAAAGAAATAAAAACATCATGAAAACAATGAAAACAGAAAACAAAAATCGAAAATTTGTTCCCGGCAGTAAATTCAGCCGGGACAAATTTTTAAATCTCAACCTCGAGAAGTTCGTTTTATTCGTACTTCTGGTCTTCCTGCTTTTACAACTGAGTGCAAAAGTTAATGCTACAAAAGATTCCTGGCAATACACATTATCGTCGGGAGTTCATTCTTTTTATGCCCCTATCGAAAATTTAAAGTGGAATAATTCGGGATTTGTAGTTTCGGGTGAAATTAACCGGCTGCTTGGGCAAAAGCAATTATTTTCTGCCGGCTTGCAGCTTCAGCACGGGCAAAACAATTACCAGGGAGACGCTACCAGCATTCAGCTTCTGGGGCAGTTTTTACCGGTAGTTTTCAGTAAAATGGAACTGGGGATTGGCACCGGTGCCGGCTACAGGTTTTCCGGGTACAACTCTTCTCCTTTAATATGGAATGGCAGTGGGTGGGAAAATGCAAAAAACTACAAAGGTATGGTACAGATACCGCTTCAGTTAAGTGCCGGTTACCGCTCAATAAATATTTCACCGCTAATGGTAACACCTTTTGTGGCTTACCAAATGCAGGCCTTGTTTGGCTATAATCCAGATATTAGTCCGTTGCCAGATTCCAGCCTCATGTTCGGGTTCAAATTTAAATTCAAATAAACATTGAAACACCATGAAAACAATTCAAATTTTAATTTTTGCAATTTCCGTTTTGGTTTTGGCGGGTTCCTGCCAGCAAAACCTGCTCGATACTGATTATCTGCCCGGAAACGATAATATTGATTCCAATCCGGATCACCCGATGAAAGACTCCATTCAGGCTTTGGTAAATAAATACATTTCCGATGGAATACCGGGAGCGCAGATTGTAGTAAAAAGCTACGATGGCTGGTTTTATTACTCAGGCGGTTATGTCAAACTTGAGACAAAAGAACCTTATCGTTCGGGGGGAACAGCCTGGTTGTTCAGCATCACAAAAACTTACACTGCAGCGCTGATAATGCTTCAGAAAGAAGCAAATAAAATTCATCCCGACACATTGATTTCAGCCTATTTGCCAGCTCATGTGGCAAATAAAATTTCGGAGCATGAAAAGATAACAGTTCGTATGCTTTTAAATCACACCTCGGGGATTGTAAATGTTACTGAACTTCCTGAATTTGTTGTTGGTCAGTTGAATGACCCGCTGAAACAACCAACAATTGACGAACGCCTGGAAATGGTAAAAGGAAAACCGCTTTTGTTTGAACCCGGAACCGATTTTATGTACTCAAATACAAATTATCTGCTACTTCAACTTATACTGGAAAATGTAACCAAAAAAAGTTACTGGGAGTTATTGGAACAGAACATTCTGCAACCACTGCATCTTACTAAAACCCGGTATAACCTTTCGGAAGGACAAACAATTGGAATGGGATTCCCGAATTATTATTTCGACCGCCATGCCAACGAACAACTGGAAAACATTACCAAATGGAACAACGCTTTGGCCAATGCCAGCGATGCTTACGGCGCACTGGCAGCCCCACCTGCCGATGTTATTCGTTTTCATGAGGCTCTGCTTGAAGGAGAAATTGTAACGGAAAGTTCACTCGAAGAAATGCAAAACTGGATTGAAGGTGTTCATTCTACCGAACCTGAATACGGCGAGGGTTTTGAATACTGGCAGTTCAACCCTGGTTCATCACCTCAATTCGGGCACGAAGGCGATGGAATTGGATGCTCAACACAATTCTTTTATGTGCCGGACAATAAAACTTACATGTACATTAACATTAATGCAGGACGACAATTGTACGGGCCGTATCTTTTTAAAATAACTGATATGAAACGCGATTTGTGCCGTTTCGTAGCAAACTGGCAATTGTAAAATTCCGGCAGAGTGAACATCGGAATTAAGACAAGCAGCTATAAAAATCACACAATTATGTGATTTACACAAATTTGTTTTTGCCCGAACTTTGTGTTTTTCAACAAAGGAAAATCTGAGTAGTAACATGAAAAAATGTATCACAAAACTTTAAATACCATGAAAAGAATTTATTTGTTCTCAGCATTTTTTGCAGCTATGCTTTTTGCCTGCGCACCAAAAACAAACGAACCGGTTGAAACCCAAAAAATTTCGCTGGACGATCAAATTGCGAAAGGAGAAAATCTGGTAACCGTACTGGGATGCAACGATTGCCATTCGCCTAAAGTTATGACTGCAACCGGACCTGGTTTTGACACATTAAGACTTCTTTCCGGTCATCCTGCCGATGAACAATTACCACCCTTTGAAAAAGAGGTTTTAAAATCCTACGTATTATTCAACATGAACAGTACAGCAACTATTGGCCCCTGGGGAACTTCGTTTGCCGCCAATCTCACTTCTGACCAAACCGGTATTGGAAACTGGACGGAAGAACAGTTTATCAGGGCAATGACGAAAGGAAAATGGAAAGGAATAGAAAACAGCAGAGATTTATTACCGCCAATGCCCTGGCAGGGTTACAGTCAGATGCCGGTAGAGGATTTGAAAGCAATTTTTGCTTATCTGAAAAGTACGAAACCAGTAAATAATGCATTTCCAATGGCTATTCCACCAACGGAATAAAATTTACAGGTTTGAATTAATTAACTCTAACTTTCATGATAATTATCTGTAATGCCTGAGCCGGGAACTTTGTTAAACCGGCTCAGGATTTTATTCTGATAATTAAAAATCTGGTTATTGTATCATTTTGATGGAATGAATTTTTACCGGTTCCTTCAAATACTGATTTTCATCAGGCAGTTGCTGAATTTTCCGAACCACATCCATGCCGTTTAAGACCTTTCCAAAAGCTGCGAATCCCTGACCGTCCGAATTTCGTTTGCCTCCAAAATCCAATTCGGGCTGGCTGCCCATGCATATAAAAAACTCGGTGGAAGCTGTGCCCGGTTCATTCCGCGCCATCGAAATAGTACCGTCCAAATGTTTCAGACCGGTTTCCTTTGTGGTTTCGTGTTGTATTCCCGGGTGCTTTTCTATTTCCGCATCCGAATACAACCCGCCCTGAATCACTTCAATTTTAATATCATTATTTGGCTGATTATCCTTTCGGACAGTGCGATAAAAAACAGCATTTTTAAAAGTGCCGTTTTCAACGTGTTCCAAAAAGTTTTTGGCAGTAACCGGTGCATGCACTGTGTCAATTTCCACAACAATTTTTCCCGGTGGAGTCTGAAATTCAACTTTGGGAAGAGGTTGGCTCCATAAAGAATAATTTGTTAAGAACAAAATTGAAAATATGAGTAAAAAGCGCATAACTTAAAAATGAATTGTTTAGGCTAATGTAAAGATTTTATTTCCTTTTTTCGTTATAAACCAAAATGAACTAAAGTTCTTTATTGAAATAATTGAATAGTTTTTATTTTTGCTTGTATGAACTACGAATGTTTGATTTGCCAGGTAAAAGCGTTGCAGCAGAGGCTTGAAAAATATGAAATCCCGGAAGAAAAACGTGACCATGTGGTAAGTGAGATGTTGAAAAAAATTGCTGCTACCGATTTGGAAACGAGTTTTTCGCCGGAAATTACGCGGAATATTCTGGCGCGTTTAAGGGAGTATTCAAATGTTGAAGATCCTTACCGGAAAGAAAAACAGGAAGGGAATCGTTTGATGCTTGAACGTTACGGTGAATTCCGCGAAATGGTGCACAATTCAAAAAATCCGTTCGATACGGCACTGCGGCTGGCTATTGCAGGCAACATCATCGATTTTGGCCCCACAAATCATTTCGATGTGGAAGGGACAATCGAAAAAGTATTGAATTCAGCTTTTGCCATTGACCATTCACAACAACTTCAAAATGAAATAAGCAAAGCAAAAACCATTTTATATCTGGGCGACAATTGTGGCGAAATGGTGCTCGACAAACTGTTTATCGAAACTATAAATCACCCCAATGTATTTTTTGCAGTGCGCGAAAAACCTGTGCTGAACGATGCAACTGAAAAGGAAGCCCGCGAAGTAGGGATTCATCACGTGGCAAAAATCATCTCCAATGGCGACGATGCTCCTTCTACACTGCTGCATCGTGTGAGTCCGGAGTTCAAAGAAATTTACCAAAAGGCCGATCTCATTATTTCAAAAGGAATGGGCAACTATGAAGGACTGATGTTTGAAACTGACCCGCGACTTTTCTTTTTGTTGATGATAAAATGCCCGGTTATTGGCCGGAAAATTGGTGCTGAAAAAGGGGAGTTTGTGGTGAAAAGGAGTGTTGTACCGGGTTAAAACGATTTTTCAGTTGTTTTCAATCATATTCTCCACTTCATTTTTTAAAAGAGGAAGATGTTTTATAATGATTGCCCAAATATTCTCGTCAGAAATATTATCATAAGCATGAATGATTTGATTTCTTAATCCCACAATCCGTCTGGCATTCTCAATCGGAAAATTTGGGTCGTTATTGAGAATTCGTTTTACGGCTTCACCAATAATTTCCAAATCCCTTTCCACAGCCCTTTTAAGAATAGTATTGTTTTTATAATATGTAAAATCCAGTGGTAGATTGGTGAAATAACCATCAATCTCGTTTAGAGCATTCCGAATATCATACAGCCACTTTAGAATCTTCTCGTCCATATAAGAATATTTTATTTCGGTTTATCGAACGTTTGAGTATCGGATTCTTTAAAGTTTGAATTTCTACCAAGTCAACATTTCTGGAGAGAAGTTTTTCCAATTGCTCTTTTAAATCCATATAATTATCGAAATATTCCCTGTGGTCAACATTTTGAAAACGAACTAAAAAGTCGATGTCACTTGATGCCGAAAAATTTTCTTTGGTAACAGAACCAAAAACATACAATTCGGCAACATGATACTTGTCACAGAGTTTTTTAATTTCGGATATATTTTTTTTAATCAGCTCCATTTTTCAAATTTATAGAAAATTAGTTCGTGTGATATAAATTCTCTAAAAGATTCTACCCTTTCGGTACCATCGTTATCAGCGGGATAATCATTTCTTCCAGCGAAATTCCACCATGCTGAAACGTATCTTTATAATAGTTTGCGTAATAGTTATAATTATTCGGATAGGCAAAAAAGTCGCTGTTGCTGGCAAAAACATAACTGGTGCTCACGTTTCTCGACGGGAGGTAAGCTAGCCTTGGGTCGCGCACTTCAAAAACATGTTTCGATTTGTAATTCAGGTTTTTACCCAATTTGTACCGCAAGTTGGTGTTGGTTTCGCGGTCGCCAATCACTTTTACCGGATTATCTACCCTGATGGTACCATGGTCGGTGGTAATTACAAGCTTAATATTGTTTCCGGCCAGATTGCGGATAAGTTCGCGCAATGAAGAATGATTAAACCAGCTCAGCGTTAACGAGCGGTAAGCCTTTTCATCGTTGGCCAGTTCGCGAATCATTTCCATTTCGGTGCGGGCATGCGAAATCATATCCACAAAATTGAAAACCATTACCGAAAGGTCGCTGTCCAGAATGTTTTTCAGGCTTTCTGAAGTCTGGCGGTCGCGCCGGATTCCTGAGCCCTTTTCATAATAGAGCTTTTCTTTGCGCCGGTGCCGCTCCATCTGTTTGCGCAGGAGTTCTTCCTCATGGCGGTTTTTATTTCCTTCATTGTCATCGTCTTCCCACAATTGCGGATATACTTTTTCAATTTCGGACGGAAGCAGACCGGCAAACATGGAATTGCGCGCATACATGGTAGCTGTGGGCAGAATACTCAAATAAAGTTCATCGGAATCGATCCTGAAATACTCTTCAAAAACCGGACTGATGGTTCGCCACTGGTCGAAACGCAGGTTGTCGATTACCAGCACGAAAACCTTTTGCCCGGAATCGAGCATCGGAAATATTTTATGGTGAAAAATGTCGTGCGAAAGCAACGGGCGCTCGCCAAAATCTTTGTTCAGCCATTCCAGGTAATTTTCCTTTATAAACTTAAAAAAAGCTTTGTTGGCATCGTCCTTTTGCATGGCCAGTATCTGATCCATGGCATCGTCTTCCGAAGTGGCCAGTTCAATTTCCCAATGAACCAGCTTTTTATAAATATCAACCCACTCATTGTAGTTTAAACGGTCGTTTATGCGCATGCCAATTTGCGAAAACTGCGTTTGGTATGCCGATGTGGTTTGCTGTGTTACCAGCCGTTTCTGGTCTATGTTTTTTTTCAGCGAGAGCAGAATTTGTTTCGGGTTCACCGGTTTGATGAGGTAATCGGCAATCTTTGAACCAATAGCCTCGTCCATAATATTTTCTTCTTCGCTTTTGGTAATCATCACCACCGGCACATTGGGCGAAACTGCTTTTATTTCAGTCAGGGTTTCCAATCCCGACATCCCCGGCATGTTTTCATCCAGAAAAATAATATCGAAAAAATTTTCTTTTACTTTTTCAATGGCATCCAGACCGTTGTTGGCTGTTTCTACTTCGTAATCTTTACTTTCCAGAAAAATAATGTGTGCTTTCAGTACATCTATTTCATCATCAACCCAAAGTATTCGTGGTTTCCTCATAATCTGCTTCTTAATTGTTTTCAATTGTTGTAAAGGTAGTAACAAAAAAAGTGCCGGGGTAATGGCTTAACAAACTTTAACCCGGTTATTCACTCAGGTAAATACGTTTGTAAAAGTCTGTATATTCGTTAATGTTTTTTTCCTGAAGGAATATTTCGAAGTTTTCGGTTGAAATAAGAAAGTTGCGATAGTTGGCAGCGCCCAGCGGTGCATACAAATCGCGGTTTTGCACCACAGTTCTTGAGTAGCGGGTTGCAGCTTCATTATCAGGCAGGCCGGAGATGACAATGGCAACGCGATAATCATCAATTGTTACCTCTTCAATTTCCATCGTTTCGTTTTTACCAGCCTGGTTAAATTGTTCCAGACCATTGATGAATTGTGTTTTATCAACACCTTGGGCAGGAATAACAAACACAAAATAATGCGGTTTATCAATTTCTGTGCTGTATGGGCCTGCATACGTTTCAGGTGTTTCTTCCGGTTCATCCATTACAACCTCTTCCGTAGTTTGAACCGGCTGTTGTGTTTCTCCTGCGGGCTGTGCTTGCTGTGTCGGACTGCGCTGAATGTAATTATCACGGAAGAAATTGATGTACTCCTCTACGTTGTTTTCTTCCATGAGTTTTTCCAGATTTTCGTCTGAAATCAGGAAGTTGCGGTAAGTGGTTTGTCCAAGCGGTTCAAACAGGCTTCGGGTAATAACCACTTTTCTGAAGTACGACATGGCCTCGTTGAGCGAAGGAATTCCCTGCACCACCATGAGCTGATATTCACCTGACGGTTTTACCTGGGTTGCCAGATTCCAGCCTCTGAACTCGTCGCGGTTAAATTGTGCAAAACCACTCAGCGCCTGGCGCAGGGACAAACGCGTGTCTTTTACCGCCAGCACAAAATTTTGGGTTGTATCAATATTTCGGGTAAACATTGAACTTGCCCCGGTTTCAACAACCCTGAATTCGCCCCGTTCACGCAGCATTTGTTCTTCTTCGCGTGCACGTGCCATCAGTTCTTCAGGTGAAATTTCAAGCTCATCGTCGCTAAAGTCGGGCCCAATGTAGCGACTGTAGTTTTTCACGAAAAACTTAAGGTAATCGGCCATGGAGCCTTCCGAAAGAATTTGCCTGTAATTGGTGGAGGAAATAGCAAAATTTACATAGTCGATTCCTGAAAGGGTTTGAAATACCGGCGCACTGCGGATAATTGCACGGTGGTAAATCACTCCGTCTTCTTTATTACTTAACGACCTGACCACTATAAAATTAATCTTTTCATTCAGCGCTTCGGTTTCAATATCGAAATCAATTTTGGTGTAATGGTCGATGTTGTAATTGGCAATGTCGAATTTTAGGCGATTTAAATCTATATTTTCATTACGTGGGTAAGCAATTATGAAATAGTGGAGCAAGTCCTCATCGTAGGTAAACCTTCCGCCAAACTCATCGTTTTCCATCCGTTCAGCCAGCAATACTTCTTCGTTTTGAATTTCTTCGTTGATGTATCCCAGGTCCACCAGCTTTTGATAGTCGGCCAGCGTGCTGTCCTGAATCAGTGTAAGTATTTCTGTTGCCAGCGGAGTTGGTTCAGCCTTAGGCCAGGTTTCAATGTAATTTTTCAGCAGGCTTTCAAAGTTATGAATATCGGTTTGTGTTCCCTGGGCCACAGTTTGCATAAAATCAATTTTCGGAACAATTATACTGTCTGGTTGCAATTGTTTCATTGAATTGGCCAGTGTAATTACATTCCGGTAATTGCCCGAGCGGTAATTTCTGAATGTTTCTTCGTACATCCGGTTCAGGCTGTCGGTGCGGGCCTCCAGTTCCACAAAAAAGTTGGGATTCACAAGATATTGTGCGTATTTGCTGTTGGGAAATTTGGAAATAATAAGGTTTCGGTAGTAATCCGATTTTTGCTTGTCGCCCATCAATTCATACAAATCGTATAAATCGAAATAAGCCGAAAGCTGATACATATTATTGGGATAACGTTTCAGCAACTCTTCAAAAGCCTCGGCAGAACGCTGGTAATTAGAAAAGTCAGATTTATAAATTTTTCCGGCGTTATAAAGTGCATCCCTTATTTTGTCGTGCGAAATGGCCATTAGCGAGTCAGTAAGCGGGAGGTCCTGAGTGTAAAACTCTTTTTGAAGGGGATCTTCGACGCGAACTACAATTTGCGAGGAATCAATAGCTTCTGCCATTTCGTCCATCTCATCCATTGAAACTGTACTTTTATTCGATCGTCTCCAGTCGTCTTCCAGTTTTCGCTGCCCCCATCGCTGCTGAAAAGTTACCTGCCCGTAAGCTACGGTTTGCGGATTATAGAAGTACCAGCCTGCACCCTGCTGCCCGCTTCCCATTCCCATCCTGTAACGGTTGGAGCGGTAATATCCTTGTTCGCGTTGGCCCTGTAAGGCCAGGCTTTCCATATTCCGCTGTAGTTCCTGTTCTTCGCGCATCAACCGGGCAATTAGAGCTTCCCGTTCCGTTTCGGGCATAAGTGCAATGCGTTGTAAACTGTCTTCCCGTTCAACGGTAACAATATTATCCACCAGGTTCGACAAACTCCGGTATTGAATGGAAAGCTTGTTATAATTGGGATATGTTTCGTCAATAATAATCATGGCGCTGTCGTAATAAGCCTGTGCTTCACGATAGTTTTGATCTTCGAAATAAAGTTCGGCCAGTGTAATTGCCGACTGAGCCCTCTGGAACTGGTTATTGTAACTGCTGGCTACCGAACTCCGGTAATTATCAATGGCTACGCTGCGGTTTCCTTCCCTGAAGAAAATATTGCCCATTGCAAAATATATCTGGTCACGAAACTCCACATTTTTTTTGTCGCGCAGCATTTTTCGTAATTCCTTTTTGGTTTTTTCCGCATTACCTTCGCCTGAAAAAACTCCGGCAGCATTTATTTTTGCGTTGAAAGCCATCCGGTAATCAGGGTTCATGCGGGTTACCTTTTGGTAAGCCTGTGCAGCCTTCATGGGCTGATCGAGTTCTTCGAAGAGTTGAGCCTCAATGTATTGTAATCTGGCTTTTTGTTTTTTCCAGAATGTTTTACTCAGGGTAATATCAATAAATTTTATCGCCTCGGCAAATTCCTGTTGTTTTATGTAATAGTCGGCCGTTGCCACAGCCAGTTCTTGCTCCAGTTGTCGCGGGAAATCGTTATCATTTTGAACAGCCTGAATCACTTCCGAAGCTTCGGCAAATCGTTCCAGTTCAGAATAACTTCTGATTAACCAGATTTGCGCTTCGTGCCGGGCATCACCATCGGGATATTTCCTGAGAATGTAGGAAAGATTATCGATAGCAGCCATAAAGTTGTGCTGGTAAAAATAGGCTTTCCCCATTAACAGATAGCTGTCGTCAACCCAGGGGTTAAATTCTTCCTGGCTGGCAAATTCCTGATACCGGCGTGTACGGTTTCGTCTTCGTTTGGGTTTTTCGGTAATGGAATGCAGTTCAACAAGTTTTGAAGCTTTGATTACTGCATTGTCCATATCGGATTTGGCCAGGTTGGCTGCCGAAGGATCACTTTCTTTGTAGATAGGAAGTAACCGGGTAAAATCGTCTTCAATGCTGGTTTCTATACGCTCAACTCCGGCTTTAAAACTTTCATTTCCGTTAAAATATACATTGTATTGCGACGTAACATTATGGTACGCACGTGAAGCAAACGTGTTCTTTTCAGTAGAACACCTTTGATAAAGCGGCATAAGGAGCAGCAGACCTATGGTATGTAGAAAAAATCGCTTCAAATACAGTTTATAAGTGGCTTTAGGAATAAACTAAGATTTTGCCAGAATATTGTCAATTTTATCCCAATTTTATTCCATTGTGCAAAGGCACAAAAATAATAATTTTTACAGGCCTGATGCTGCAAACGGGAGTTATGTTCTGTTAAAGAAACCGAAGACTATTTTCTGGTTATTTTTACTTTTTTTGTTGGTGCGCGTTCTATGTTGCGCAAATGCACCTGATGGGCCACATTTTTAGCCACTTCAGCAAATGCAATTCCGGTAATGGAATCTGTATCTGTGGCAATTGGAACTCCTGAATCGCCCCCTTCGCGAATGCTTTGAACGATGGGAATTTGCCCCAGCAGTTTCAGCCCCAGTTTATCAGCAAGCCGCCTGCCTCCATCCTGCCCAAAAATGTAGTACCTGTTGTTGGGAAGTTCGGCAGGTGTAAACCAGGCCATATTTTCTATCAACCCTAAAACAGGTACATCAATAGATTTGCTTTGGAACATGCTTGTGCCCCGAATTACGTCGGCCAGGGCAACATCCTGCGGAGTGGTGACAATTACAGCCCCGGTTACCGGAAGCGTTTGAACCAGTGTAAGATGTATATCGCTGGTTCCGGGAGGAAGATCGATGAGCATATAATCGAGTTCGCCCCAGTTGGCGTCCATAATAAGTTGCTTTAGTGCATTGGAAGCCATTGGACCACGCCAGATAATTGCATTTTCGGTTTCCACAAAAAAACCAATGGACAGGAATTTTAAGCCATATTTTTCCACCGGGTTAATCATGTCGCGGCCATCAATTTTTTCACCGGTAGGGCGATCTTGTTCGGCTCCAAACATTTTGGGAATGGAAGGCCCGAAAATATCGGCATCAATCAAACCTACTTTTGCTCCGGCATTGGCAAGTGCCACAGCCAGGTTAACCGCAACGGTTGATTTTCCAACGCCACCTTTCCCCGAAGCTACTGCAATAATATTTTTAACGCCCGGCAAAACAGGGCGTTCCATGTTGTGTATAAACTTAACGGTAATGTTGTCTTCAATTTCAACCTGTTCGCCCAAATATTCTTTAATTGCTTTTTCACATGCCAAAACCAGCGACTCAATATTTTCGTCGTTGCTTTTCTGGAATACCAGCGAAAAGCTTACCCGCTGGCCGGCAATCCGGATTTCCTGAACCATGTCGAGTGAAACCACATCTTCATCACTGCCGGGATATTTTACATTTCGAAGAGCATCGGTAATATTTTTGGGAACAATTAATTTACGAGGTATATCATTCATGATAATTCATTTTTTTAGTGGACTACAAAATTAAAAAATATCTTTAGGTATTTTAAATTATTTAAAACGATATAATCTCTGTTCATTTGTAATAAATTGAGTCGCGAACATAAATTTGAAATTATTCTAACTTTGCTGACGAAAGGTTGAAATAACAATTTCAGAAGGAGTATTAAAATGGAAAACAATCAGTTTGTCAAATATTTTTCTGAAGAATCGCTTTGGAAAAAAATCAAAAACTACTCAAAATCGGCAGGAACCACTGTTGTTTACGGGGTTCTGCTTTTGTTTTATGTGATGAAAGACAAAGATGTTGCCATGAGAAAGAAACTTTCCATTGCGGCGGCTTTGGGCTATTTTATTCTACCAACCGATGCTATTTTCGATCTTACTCCGCTCATTGGGTATTCTGATGACTTGGGAGTTTTGTTGTTTGCGTTAACTCAGGTTTCTTCGAGCATTTCACCCGAAATAAAAGAAAAAGCACGCAGTAAACTGGCCGACTGGTTTGGCGAAATTAGCGATGAAGAGCTGCAGGAGCTGGAAAACAAGATTTTTTAAGATTCTGCTCCTTTTGTCAGCACAAATGATTTCACTTACCTTTGGAATCCAAAATCCAGACGAATGATAGATTTTACACTTTTACAATGGCTCCTGTTGTTTTGTTGTGCCATGTTAATTGGTATGTCGAAAGTTGGTGTGCCAGGTGTTTCATTGATTGTAGTTCCGGTTTTGGCTATCATTTTTGGCGGAAAAGCTTCAACCGGAATTTTACTGCCCATTTTAATGATGGCCGATTGGTTTGGCGTTGGTTACTATCACCGGCACGCACAGTGGAAATACCTGTGGAAATTGCTTCCATGGGCGTTTGTGGGAGTTGGAATTGCCCTTTGGGTGGGCGAGGTTGTAAATGACATTTGGTTTAAAAACATCATTGCTATTTTAGTGTTTGTTTGCATTGCCCTGATGCTGTTGAAAGACCGGCAGAAAGGCAGAAATTTTTTTCCGGATACCTGGTGGTTTGCAGCATCGATGGGAGTTTTAGGCGGTTTTGCCACCATGATTGGAAATGTTGCCGGGCCAATTTTTGCCATTTATTTGCTGGCCATGCATCTGCCTAAAAATAGTTTTATCGGAACCGGTGCCTGGTTTTTTCTCATCATCAATATCAGCAAATTTCCGTTGCACATTTTTGTGTGGAAAACTATAAACTGGCAAACCCTGAAACTTGATTTTATTTTACTGCCGGGTATTGCGCTGGGTGCATTTCTGGGCGTTTGGCTGGTGAAAAAAATTCCGGATAAAACCTACCGGGCTTTTGTAATTGTTGTAACTGCTTTATCAGCATTTTTACTGCTCATTTAACCAAACCCATAAATTTCATATAAAAGGGATTTTTTACTTTTGCATGAACAGAACAAGAGACTTAAAATCAATTAAAACGAATTTCCGAAAACATGGAGCCACTTATAAACTATTTTAAAGATATTGAAGTTCACCGAATTCTTGACGTTGGAACGGGCAGAGGCGGGTTTATTCATGTATTGAAAAAAACATTTCCTTATGCCAAAATTATCGGCGTCGATCCGCACCTGAAGTCACTTGAAGCAGCTTGGGAGAATTTTCCGGATGTATCTTTTATTGAAATGGAAGCAGAAAAACTGGACTTCGACGATAACTCGTTTGATGTAGTAAGTATTTCCATGGCACTGCACCATTTGCCCAAAATAAAAAAAGGATTGAAGGAAATTAAACGGGTGGTAAAGCCTGAAGGTTATATTATTATAAATGAAATCATTAGTGATAATCTGAATTCCGCACAGGAAGTGCATAAAATGTTTCACCATTTTCGCAGTCAAATTGACAGGTTGACAGGTAAATTTCACCGAAAAACCTTTACTAAAGATGCAATTATACAAATGCTTAAAGTTGCTGAACTTCCTGTTCAATTCTTTTTCGAGCAGCGAAAAAATGTGAATCTGGTGGAAAACGATGCTGATCTTGCAGAGAAAGTAAATAAAATGAAATTGCTGCTGGAAAAAATAAAGGGCCGGCCGGAATATGATACACTTCATCCTCAAATTGAAGAATTCAGAACTAAAGCATTAAAATACGGATTTCAACCGGCAACCAATCTGGTTATTGTAATTCGGAAAAAGATGAAAGCCTAACCTTTCAAAGCTTCTGCACCGCTTACAATTTCAAGAATTTCGTTGGTAATAGAAGCTTGGCGAACTTTATTGTATTGAAGTGTTAAATCTTTAAGCAGCTCGGTGGCATTGTCGGTAGCCTGGTGCATAGCTGTCATTCGGGCGCCATGTTCTGCAGCGTGTGAATCGAGCATGGCTTTGTAAAATTGTATTTTCAGACTCTTGGGAATCAGTTCTTTAATCATGTATTCTTTTGAGGGTTCAAAGATATAATCGTAAAACTGTTTCCCTTGTTCCTCAGTTTCTAGTTCAATTGGAAGAAATTGCTCGGTAGCATTTATTTGGGTGGCTGCATTTAGAAACTGGTTGTAAACCAGCTCCACTTTGTCGTACTTTCCATCTGCAAAACTCTTCATAATTTTTTCTGCAAGAAGATAAACATGGTCAAAATCAAGGGTTTCGAAAAGTTCATGATGGCTTTCCACCACATTCATTCCCCGGAGTTTCACTTGTTTTTCAGCCTGTTTACCAATGCACATAAAATCTACTTCGCCCAGTTGCAACTGGAGGCTGTATTTTTCATGAACCAGTTCAACCGATTTTTTGGCAATATTCATGTTAAATCCGCCACACAAGCCCCGGTTCGATGATACCAGCACAATTAAAATCTTTTCCGGCTCCCTTTGCTGCGTGTAAACCGATTCGTCTGCATCTTCGAGACTTGCACCAAGTGAAATAAGAATATGGTGCAATTTGTTCACGTAAGGACGAATTTGCAAAATGGCATCCTGTGCTTTTTTGAGCCTGGCTGCTGAAATCATCTTCATGGCGCTGGTAACCTGCCGGGTGGTTTTAACCGATGATATGCGTGTGCGTATTTCTTTTAACCCTGCCATCTTTTAACAATTCAACCTTTTTTTACATATCTGACAGCTACTTCAGCAGCTACATCTGTTAAAACTTTTTCAATTTTTTCAGTCATATTTCCTTCTTTTATGGAATCGAGTACATCGCGATGTTCCATTTCCATCAGCTCGAGGAAAGCATTTTCAAACTCCTTAACTTTTTCCACCGGAACCATCCTTAACAATTCATTTACCCCGCAGTAAATAATGGCTACCTGGTGTTCCACTTTCATGGGCGAATACTGATTTTGTTTCAGTATTTCCATGTTTTTCCGACCCTTGTCGAGTACGCGCATGGTGGCCGGATCGAGATCGGAACTAAACTTGGAAAAGGCTTCCAGTTCACGAAACTGTGCCTGGTCGAGTTTCAGTGTACCGGCAATTTTTTTCATTGATTTGATTTGCGCGTTACCACCCACACGCGAAACAGAGATACCCACATTAATTGCCGGTCTGAACCCGGAATTAAACAGGTTCGATTCCAGAAAAATCTGCCCGTCAGTGATTGAAATTACGTTGGTTGGAATATAAGCCGAGACGTCGCCGGCCTGGGTTTCAATAATTGGGAGCGCAGTAAGTGAACCTCCTCCTTTTACTTTATTTTTTAGTCCTTCGGGCAGGTCGTTCATTTGGGCTGCAATTTCGTCCGATTCAATGATTTTGGCTGCACGCTCCAACAATCTGGAGTGCAAATAAAAAACATCTCCGGGATAAGCCTCGCGGCCAGGTGGACGACGCAACAACAATGAAACTTCGCGGTAAGAAACAGCCTGTTTCGAAAGGTCGTCGAGCACAATCAGTGCATCCCGGCCTGTATCGCGGAAATATTCTCCGATAGACATTCCTGCATAAGGTGCATAAAACTGCAGTGCTGCCGGATCCGATGCAGTGGAGGACACGATAATGGTGTAGTCCATTGCTCCGTATTTCTGAAGTGTGGAGGCAATATTCGCCACAGTCGATCCTTTTTGTCCAACGGCAACATATATACAATAAACCGGTTTCCCTTTTTCAAAATTTTCACGCTGGTTAATAATGGTGTCAATGGCTACAGCAGTTTTCCCGGTTTGCCTGTCGCCAATAATCAGTTCACGCTGTCCGCGGCCAATGGGAATCATGGCATCAATAGCTTTTAGCCCTGTTTGGAGAGGTTGTTTAACCGGTTGACGGTAAATTACGCCTGGTGCTTTACGTTCCAGTGGAAATTCAATGAGTTCACCCGTAATGGGACCTTTCCCGTCTATTGGCTCGCCAATGGTATTAATTACCCTGCCAACCAGGTTTTCACCAACATTAATGGAGGCAATTCGCTGAAGGCGTTTTACTGTATCGCCTTCTTTTACTTCTTCCGAAAGGCCAAGTAAAACCGCACCCACATTATCCTCTTCCAGGTTCAGAATAATGCCTTTAATTCCGCTTTCAAATTCAATCATTTCATTCGATTCCACATTCGAAAGACCGTAAATACGGGCAATTCCATCGCCAACCTGCAAAACGGTACCAACCTCTTCCAGTTCGGCTTCCGATTTGAAGCCTTCCAGTTGCTGCTTCAGAATTTCAGATATTTCAGCCGGTTTAATGTTTATCATTTTTAATATTTTCTTTTTGAAATTTTTACAATTGTGCTTTCAGCATTTCCTGTTTCAATTTATTAAGCTGCGTTAAAATGCTGGCGTCGTATTGTTTATCATCAATGCGTAAAATCATACCACCAATAAGTTCGGAATTTACTTTTGCCGAGAGTTCAACTTTGGTTCCCAGCTCTTCTTCCAGTATTTTTTTTGCCTTTTGCAGCAATTTTTCATCTATAGCTTGTGCAGTGGTAATTACTGCTGTTTTTATATTTTTTTCTTTTCGAATAAGTGTTAAAACGTTTCTGCAAATTGAGGGGATAAAAACCTCCCGGTTGTTTTGTACAACCAGTTCGAGAAACTGCAGGGTAAGCGAACTTATTTTTTTTTGAAAAATGAGCTGGATAATGTGCACTTTTTTCGAAGTTTTTACCACAGGACTTTTCAGCAGAAGGATAAAATCTTCAGACTGGCTGGAAACACCTGAAATCAAATCCATGTCTTCTTTAAGCGAAACAAGCTGGTTTTTTTCTTTGGCCAGCGAAAAAATCGCTTTAGCATACCTTACTGTTATTGCGCTTTCGTCCATGCCCCTAATTCAGTTTTATTTCGTCCATTAGGTTGTTAACCATTTCCTGTTGCTGTTTGTTTCCGGCCATTTCTTTCCTGATAACTTTTTCAGCAATCATAAACGAAATTTCAGTCATTTGACGTTTCATTTCGTTAATGGCTTTGGCTTTTTCATTTTCAATTTGCTGCCGCGCATTTTCAAGGCTTTTTTGGGTTTCGAATGAAGCTTTTTCTTTGGCTTCTGCAATAATGCCATCTTTTAGTTTCATGGCTTCGCGCATGATGGCATCTTTTTCCTTTTTTGCTTCTGCCAAAAGCTGTTCGTTTCCGGCTTTCAGATTGGCCATTTCCTGTCGGGCTTTTTCTGCTGCATTCAATGCATTTTCAATGGATTCTTCACGCTCATACAAAGCATTCAGAATAGGCTTCCATGCGAATTTTTTCAACACAAATGCCACCACTCCAAATATGATGACCATCCAGAAAATTGTTCCTAAATTAGGAGTAACAAGTTCCATAATTTTTCATTTATATTTATGAATTTCCTGAGTTCTGTTTAAAGGCAGCTAATCTCTGGCAATCCCAAAGATTGCTGCCTGAAAACGGTTGCTACACAAACAAAATTAGTGCACAAACAATTACGGCGAAGAAGCAAACTCCTTCAATCAGTGCGGCAGAAACAATCATGTTGGAACGGATGTCTCCACTTGCTTCCGGTTGGCGGGCAATGGCTTCCATTGCGCTTGAACCAATGCGGCTGATTCCGTAAGCTGCGCCAATAGCGGTAAGCCCGGCTCCAAGAGCTGCGCCAAATTCGCTCAGGCTAACTGCACCTGCTGTGGCTTGTAGCAATACGCTTAAAATAGCTGATAACATAGCAATTAATTTTAAAAATGAATATTAATGATGGTCTGCTGTGGCCATTCCAAAATAAATAGCCGACAACAGGGTAAAAACATATGCTTGTATAAATGAGACTAATACATCGAGCAACATTATAAATACCGAAAACAGTATAGAAACCGGGCTCACTCCGTAACCGGCGGCAGGTCCCATTAAGTTGCTGAATATAAAAATTAAACTCAGGAAAACTGTTACAATGAGGTGGCCTGCAAGCATGTTGGCAAACAACCGCACCATTAAAACAAAAGGTTTAGTAATCATGCCGGTTACTTCCAGCAGTGGCATTAGCGGGATTGGAAGTTTTAACCAGATTGGAACATCCGGGTTAAAAATTTCTTTCCAGTAATGTTTGTTTCCGTTAATATTGGTAACAAAAAAGGTAAATAAGGCCAAAACCAATGTTACGGCAATATTTCCGGTTACATTGGCTCCAAACGGAAATATGGGTATCAATCCCAGTAAATTGTTCAGCAAAATAAAAAAGAAAAGAGTGAGGAGTGGGGCCATAAATTTTTTATAATTTTTTTCGCCAATGGAAGGTTTTGCAATTTCATCGCGAATGAAAACGATAACCGGTTCAATAAAGTTCTGAACGCCTGAAGGCGCTTTGCCCCTGCTATGTTTTGCAGCCCGCACTGCTGTAAATAAAAGGGAGAATAGCACAATTACTGAAACCAGGGCACCCGCAATGGCTTTCGTGATGGAAAAATCCAATGGTCTTCCAATTTCATGTCCTTGTTCGTCAAGTTCAACAATTTTTCCGTTAAATTCTTCGCTGTGTGAAATCCGAAAACCCTTATAATCATCATGCCCGTGGTGAAATTTTGACGACATAAAAACATGTAGCTTTTTGCCGCCATGCAATTCGGGGGATTTGCTGTATAAAATTACCGGGAGGGGAATACTGAAGTGTTTGTCGCCAAAAGAAGCAATATGCCAGTCGTAGGCATCCAAAACGTGTTCAATAACAAATTTTCCTGCATCAAATCCTTCTTCAGAATGGGAGCTATCGCCCGGGTGGCTTTGGTAGTCCCCGTTATTTTGAGCTGTCACCGGAGTTAACCAGAAGACAGTCATCATTAAGATCAGAAACAGCCCTTTGAAAATTGCCGGCATAGTTTTTATTTGTTTTACAAGCTGCACAAAAATAAAAGAATTTTCAACTCAGGTGAACTTATTTGTATTTAAATTCCAAATAGTAAAAGACAATCAGGTGTTTTGTTGATATATATCAATGTTTTAATTATCAGATGCTTATTTTTTAAAGTTTTTCGTAATTCGGGTTAACTCGGCCACTTCCAAAAAAGTAAAAACAAGGTAGAAAATGACCAGGCAGACTACAAAAACGGCTGCATTTTCGGGCCTTTTTGCAAGGTAAATAAACGCAAAAGCTGAGTATAGGACAAGCCTGAAAAAAGATACAAGTAAACTAATATTAGAAAAACGGGCCATGTTTTTTTTGGCCACCCGTAATTGAAAAATGAAAGTAACCAGTGTAATAATTAAAAATATTAACATCATCCAGGGTAAAACAGCTATATATTTACCAGGAACAAAAAAGGTGAAAATAATCCACCCAAATGCTAATAAAATTAAAGCCGCCGAAAATATTTTAATGATGAACTTATTTAATTCCCTGTTCATTTTTTTAAGAGATTTCGTATTGAATAAAAAACTGCCCCAATTACTGAAAGAATCATGAGTCCAAGGGTAAATCCTTTGAATTCGTTTGCCATCCATTGGTCAATTTTGTAGCCCAGGAATGTGCCAATTGCAATAATGCCCATCATTTCGAATGCCAGGCTGGAATAACGAATAAAAGAATCAAACTTTTTTTTGTTCTTTTGAAATTGGTTCTTTTGGAATTGGTTTTTCATATTGTTCTTTGGTATCTCCCATGGTGCAGGTTCCAGTGAAAAGCGAGCCTGGTTCAACGGATAATTTTCCTGCAATTACATCGCCAAAAATACGCGCAGAGGATTTCATGGTGAGCAATTCCGATACAGAGATTTTCCCTTTCAAATATCCTGAAACCTCAATGTTGTTGCAGTCAACTTCACCTTCAACCTTTCCCTTAGGACCAATTACCAGCCTTCCCTTTGCTTTGATATTTCCCCTTAGTTCACCGTCAATCCTTATGTCGCCATTAGCCGAAATGTCTCCTTTAATCAGGGTTCCTTCGCTAATAATGTTTATGGATTGATTGAGGTTGTCGCCATAGTTTGATGTTTGTTTTGCCATTTTAAATTTCATTTTATTATATGTTCATTGAAACCGGAAATTTATAATATTTTGTCAGGTTTACTAAAGACAATTTAATGCTCTTTAGTTTTCATTTATATTATCAGTAAAACCAGATTCAGGAAAATAAACCTCTCTTCCTGTTAAAAACCGGATGAAATTACAAATAATTCCTTGTACAACAATGCCTGCGGTTAATTTATCTGTTCAGAAGTGAAGAAGACCAATGGCATATTTTAAAATCGCTGGAAATCTTTATTGACTGTTATAAGCCCATTTCAGGTAAACGCTTCCCCAGGTAAAACCAGCGCCAAAGGCAGCCAGAATAATATTGTCACCTTTTTTTAACTTTTTTTCGTAATCCCACAGGCACAACGGAATGGTTGCTGCTGTTGTGTTGCCATATTTCTGGATGTTGATCATTACCTTGTCTTTGCTAACGCCCATCCTTCTGGCTGTGGCATCAATAATGCGCATATTGGCCTGGTGCGGAACCAGCCAGGAAACATCTTCAGATTTGAGTTGGTGGCGTTCCATAATTTCGGCAGCAACATCGGCCATCCCGGTTACAGCATATTTAAAAACTGTCTGACCTTCCTGGTAAACAAAGTGTTCTTCGTTTTCAACTGTTTGGCAGGAAGCCGGTCGCAATGAACCGCCTGCTTTCATGTGCAGGTGATGGCGCCCCAAACCGTCAACACGGTGAATGTAGTCCATTACACCAACTTCGTCTATGGTAGGTTCCAGCATAATAGCGGTTCCGGCATCGCCAAAAAGTGGGCAGGTTGTACGGTCTTTGTAATTGGTAATGGCCGACATTTTATCAGCGCCAACCACAATTACTTTGCGGTACCGGCCCGATTCAATAAATTGGGTTGCAGTTGCCAGGGCGAAAATAAATCCGGAGCAGGCAGCATTCAAATCGAAACTCCAGGCATTATGTATTTCGGCTTTATGTGCGATAATGTTTGCTGTGGCGGGAAATGGCATGTCTGGCGTAATGGTTGCACAAATGAGCAAATCCACCTCGTCCGGCGAAGTGTTGGTTTTTTTTAACAGTTCTTTTACTGCCTCAGCTCCCATAAAGCTGGTAGCTTTTCCTTCTTCTTTCAGAATACGGCGCTCTTTAATTCCAATTCGTTGCATAATCCATTCGTCTGAAGTATCAACCATGGTGCTAAGCTCCTCGTTTGTCAATCGGTATTCCGGCAAGTATGCACCCACACCGGTAATTGCTGCCCTTATTTTAGCCATTTGAATATAATTTTTGCTTTACAGGGCGCGAAGGTATAATGAATTTAAGACGAAAAGGTATTGAACTGGGGATAAAGGAACAGGATGTTAAATAAAACTTAAGTTTTTGTTGAACAATCAATTCTTAAGTTCGAAAAGTCCGGGTGATTAGTCAAAAAAAGCTGGCCATTTTTATTTGACCAGCTTTTTTTTAAACTGCAATTTCTTTTTCAATTACCTGTTTGCCTCTGTAGTATCCGCATTCAGGACAAATGTGATGGTATTTTACCGTTGCCCCGCAGTTTGAACAAGTAGCAAGTGTTGGAAGGGATGCTTTGTAATGTGTACGCCTTTTGTCCCTTCTTGTTTTCGAAATTCTGCTCTTTGGATGTGCCATGATATTTCAATTTTAATTATTATTCCAATTTTTTAAAGCCGCCCATCGCGGATCGACTATTTCTACTTTTTCTTCCTCTTTGTGTTCGTATTTTTTCAGTTCTTCAAGCATTTCCATGTTGCATCCGCTAACACCTTTTTTTTGGGGGTGCACATGCCTTATGGGAATGCTTAAAACAATGTATTCATAAATTAACTGGGCCAGGTTAATCCGGTGCTCTTCGGGCAAAACCCAAATAATTTCGTCGTCTTCATAATCATTTTCGCCGAACTTTACAAAAAGCTCGCTTTTGTGTTTAATCTTTTGCCGGTAGTTTTCGAGGCAACGGTCGCAGGTGAGTTCCACCCATCCGTTAAGTTTAAAGAAGAGTTTCAAAAATGAACTTCTTCTTTCAAGTTTCAACTTAACCTTGATGTTGCCAACGCTAACCAGTCCCTGTTCAAAATGTTCAAAGAACGTGTCCTGAACCTCAAATTCGAACTCGTGAAGGCCTTTTTTAAGACCTTTAAACTCTACATCGTATTTTGCTCTCCAGCCCATGGTTCGAAAAAAGTGTTGCAAAAGTATAAATTTTTTGGAAACAGGTGAAAGATAGTGAGAAAAATAGTGGATTTCACCCCAACAGACACTTCCGGAAATTGAAACAGAAAAATGGTTTCTGTTTATTTCAATCCTGAAGCTGCTTTGCTTTTTGCGTATTCAAATTTAATTCTCATTTCATCAAGTACGTTTTTATAATCCTTGTTGTCAGCAAGATTCACAAGTTCCTCCGGATCATTGTTGTGATCATACAATTCTTCATTTTCCTGTTCAATGTTTTCACCCCAGCGGGTATATCTCCAGCGGTCGGTACGAAGGGTAGCATCACGCCCCTGATATGAAACTGTATATGCGTAAGCATCCGTATTATCCGGGTTTGCCCCATTAAGGTAACCTGCCAGACTTTTCCCCTGCAAAATTTCCGGCTCTTTACCGGCGAAACCACACAATTCGGTGAGCGTGGGATACAAGTCGAGCAGCTCGGTAATGGTGGAGCACGAAGTTCCGTAATTACTTTCATAACCCGGTACTGAGATGATAAGAGGAACACGAACGCTTCCTTCCCACAGACTTATTTTCGACCAGCAGTCGTGTTCGCCCAGATTATAACCGTGGTCGGATAAAAAAATGACAATGGTTTCTTCCCTCAGGTTTAACCGGTCGAGTGCATGGAGCAGTCGTCCTACCTGTTGATCCATAAAGCGGACACTCGCCATGTATGCACTGATGGTCTGGCGTTTTTGAAGTTCATTCATTCCAAAAACTTTTCCGTTTTGCCGTCGTAATGCCTGTTCCGGAACATTTTCCCCAATTTTAAGCGGTGGCAAAACCACCTCATTTTCAGGGTAAGGAGCAAAACAATTTTCGGGTGCAATTAGTGGCACATGTGGCCTGACAAACCCTACAGCCAGGAAAAACGGAGAGTCTTTTTTAATACGCTGTTTGTTTGTCCCATCCTCCGGGATTTTTCCTGCCCGGTTTTCCAGAATGGCAATAGCCTGGGTTGCAGCCATGTAATCGGCCTGAGTTTCTTCCAGTTTGTCGGGGATGATCATCCGGGCAAAATTGGAACCGTAATGAGTATTTTTTGGAGATAGAAGCTCGAGTTTCCCTGGCCCAAGAGTTTCCGGAGCCATCACATTATAAGCGTAATCCCACGAGTCAGGTTCATCGCCACCGGGTTCACCGCGCTCAATACCGCCGGGAACGCCCATGTGATAAATTTTTGAAACCCGTGCTGTGAAGTAGCCGTTTTCGCGAAAAAAGCCGGCCATTGAAGGATGTTCAGCGAGTTCCGGTGTCTCTTTTTTGTAGCTTCCGGGCTGGTCGTTATTGTTTAAAACGCCATTGGTTTCAGGGTAAAGCCCGCTCATAAACGAAGCCCGCGAAGGCCCGCAAATCGGGTACTGGCAAAAGGTACGTGTAAATTGTACACCTTCATTGGCCAGCCGGTCGAGATGTGGCGTGTGTTTGTCAATATTCATGTAAGGTCCGATTCGGGTGTTCAGGTCGTCGGAAATAATGAGAAGTATGTTGGGTTTTTGGGCAATTGTTTCCGGTATTGCAAAAAAAAGACATATTATTACTGTTAAAAGAAAATTGCTTTTTTTATTGACTTGATTTTCCATGATAATAATAAGTTGCAGTCATTTATAAAAACTTTTTCCTGACAGAGAAAAAACTGAGATGTAAAAGTAACCAAAACTACTTTCCTTCAAATCATTTCTGCAATTTATCACGCTTTATCTGAATTTTGTTTATTTATTTTGTAACACTAAAATATATATTTATGTACGGCCAAATGAAACAAAATCTGCTCAAAACACTTGAAGAACTGAAAGAGCAGGGATTATACAAATCAGAACGAATTATTTCTTCATCACAGGATTCTGAAATCCGTGTATCTACAGGTGAAACGGTATTGAATTTTTGTGCCAACAATTACCTCGGACTGGCCAACCATCCCGAGGTGGTAAAAGCAGCCCAGGAAGTAATGAACTACTGGGGGTTTGGATTGTCGTCGGTGCGTTTTATCTGCGGAACACAGGAAATTCATAAAGAGCTGGAACAAAAAGTTTCGGAGTTTTTGGGTACCGAAGATACCATTTTATACTGTGCCTGTTTCGATGCCAACGGCGGGGTTTTTGAACCATTGTTGGGCGAAGATTCAGCTATCATTTCCGACGAATTGAACCATGCTTCCATTATTGATGGGGTTCGCCTTTGCAAAGCACAACGCTTTCGTTATAAGCACTCCAATATGAAAGATTTGGAAAAATGCCTGAAAGAAGCATCGGAAGCCAAATACCGGTTGATTGTTACTGACGGTGTTTTTTCCATGGACGGCGATATGGCCAAACTGCCCAAAATTGTGGAACTGGCTGATAAATACGATGCTCTGGTTATGGTTGACGATTCGCACGCAACTGGTTACATCGGAAAAAACGGACGCGGCACGGCAGAGCATTTCGGGTTACTGGGAAAAATTGACATCATAACTACAACTTTTGGCAAAGCTCTGGGTGGTGGCAACGGAGGTTGCACTTCGGGCCGAAAAGAAATTATTGAAATGCTTAGGCAGCG
The DNA here is from genome assembly GCF_041687215.1 of Mariniphaga sp. NCBI lineage: Bacteria > Pseudomonadati > Bacteroidota > Bacteroidia > Marinilabiliales > Prolixibacteraceae > Mariniphaga > Mariniphaga sp. The sequence goes on along the minus strand of NZ_JAWLCI010000001.1, from coordinate 28,105 downwards.
GTCACGTCCATACTTGTTTTCGAATACACTGGCGCCGGCAACTGTTGGGGCTACCATGAAAGTTTTGGAAATGCTTACTGAATCGAACAAACTGCAATCCAAAACCATGAAGAATGCCAAGTATTTCAGAGACAAAATGAAAAAAGCCGGTTTCGACCTGGTAAAAGGAAATACGGCCATTGTTCCTGTTATGATTTACGACGAACCACTGGCCATAAAGTTTGCTGACGAATTGCTAAAAGAAGGAGTGTATGTGATTGGTTTCTGCTTTCCGGTGGTTCCACGAGGAAAAGCACGCATTCGTGTTCAACTATCGGCTGCCCATAACACAGAAGAAATTGACCAGGCCATAGAAGCCTTCATAAAAGTAGGGAAGGAGTTGAATATTATTTAATTCCGCGGATGGAAAGCAGTGAAATCCCTTTTTGGTTTTTCTGCTTTCCGTTTAAACGATTTACCTGGCATTTCTAATGGTAACCATTTCAATGTCGCTTTTTACCTTTTCTACCATTTTTTCAAATTTCTTTGGCTTTTGTGCTCTCATCTCAAGCGTAAAACTGGCGTTGTTGCTGCTTGCTTCAAATTTTCCAATTTCAACAACCTTAACATCTCCATCGTAAAAAAGATTGTAAACCGGTGTGATGTTTTTATTTTCCAGTCGTTTTATTTTGGAATAGTTGAATGTGAAAAAACCTTCCGGTTCACGCAAAAAATATTGTTTTTTGTCGCTGTGGTAACCTACCTGCAGTTCACAATCAATATTATCGCGCCCGCGCATCAGTTTGCCTGATTGTTGCGGAAGAGTAACCTCAATACGGTAAACTCCGCTTGTGAGGTGCGAAAAAGTGACTTTCCCGTTATCGCCTGTTTGCATAAAAGCAGCCGGTTGATTGTTTCCTTCCTGCCTGATATAAACCTCAGCTCCCGGTACAGGTTCACCCGGCGTAAAAAGAAATCCAATAATTGCAAAAACGCTTAAAATTGTAGAAAGTAGTATCGTTTTCATGATGATGATTTTTTATTTATTCAAATATCAGCTATTTTTTTCAGAAATAACCTTATTTTTTTCTGCTCAGTTAAAATTAAATTACAGAATTCAACAGGTTAAAAAGTCGAAATAAGAGCCATTTCTGCATCTTGTTCGTATTTTTTTACCTGTTTTTGAAATTTCTTTTCTGAAAGTGCTGATAATTTGATTGCTAACTTTCCATAATTACCATTAACTTCCATTTTGCAAATTGCAATTCGGGCATTTGATTCAGTGCCTTCTGTTTCGTGCATAGGTGTAATGTTTGATTCGGCCAGTTTTTCAACATCAGTAAATTTCACCAAAAAATTTCCTAATGGATTTTGAAAAAGCAGGATCATTTTTTTGCTGTGGTAACCAACCAAAAAATTGGCTGCTGCACTTTCTGACTTGTCCTGCAGGCTGTCTTTTTGTTTGGGAATCTCCAAAAAGATTTTGTAAACCCCTTTGTCAAGATGAGAAAAAGTTGCTCCACCTGCATCCCCGGTTTGCTGAAAAGCAATAAGTTTTTTGCCTGGTTCAGTTTCGAGGTAAATTTGGGCTCCCGAAACAGGACTTCCCGGATTTGACTTGAATAATCCGAATAAAGCAATTCCTGATGTATTTTTTATTATTTTCATTTTTATTGTTTTTAATTGTTTCATTATAGTTAAAATTTTTGATTTTTCAAAATCGCAGGTTAACTAATTCCTTAATTTTCAGAAATAATCGGTATATTTTTTTTGTATTCTTCCTCCATTTGGCAGATTATTCATTTGAGGATTTTCCTCTATCTTTGCCTTAAATTTTTCAGGATGAAGGAAAAGCTTTACGGAAAGACACTTACAGAGTTGCAACTGGTGGCAAAAGAACTTGGTTTGCCCAAATTTACCGCCAGGCAAATGGCCGACTGGTTGTATAAAAAAGAGATTTCGACCATTGAGGAGATGACCAACCTTTCTAAAAACGCCAGAGAACAACTTACTGAAAAGTATGAAATTGGATTAGTGGCTCCCACTCGGATACAGAAAAGTAAAGATGGAACCAAAAAATATTTGTTCCCTACCACCGGCCACAAATTTGTTGAAACGGCCATGATACCCGAACGCGACCGCATTACGGTTTGTGTAAGTTCGCAGGTAGGCTGCAAAATGGGTTGCCTGTTTTGTTTTACGGCCAAACAAGGTTTTCAGGGGCAGCTCACTGCCGGCGAAATTGTAAATCAGGTAAAAAGCATTGAAGAAGCCGGTGAGGTTACCAACATCGTTTACATGGGTATGGGCGAACCGTTCGACAATCTGGATGAAGTGCTGAAAAGCCTTGAAATATTTACTGCTGACTGGGGTTTTGCCATGAGTCCGCGGCGGATTACGGTTTCCACCATCGGCATCATTCCGGGGATGCTCACCTTTCTCGAAAAAAGCGAAGCACACTTAGCTGTAAGTTTGCACACACCATTTAACGACGAACGCCAGAAACTGATGCCGGTGCAGGTGGCATATCCGGTTGACGAGGTGGTGAATGAAATTAAAGGCTGGGATTTTGGCCGGCAGCGGCGTGTGTCGTTCGAGTATATTTTGTTTGAAGGACTGAATGATTCGCCTCGTCATGTAAAGGAGCTGGCCCGGCTGCTCAGCGGATTGAAATGCCGCATCAACCTTATCCGGTTTCACCCGGTGCCTGGAACGCCATTGAAAAGTCCGGGCGAAGACACCATTCAGCGGTTTAAGGAACAACTCAACCAAAAGGGAATTTTAACTACAATCCGTGCTTCGCGTGGCCAGGATATTTACGCAGCTTGTGGGTTGCTTTCTACTAAAGAGTTGAGCGGTGCTTAGGTCAGCATCAGCTTTTCCACATAAATATCCTGAAAATCCGAATTTGCTTCCAGATTGATGTGCGAAGTTTTTTCCAGAATTTTTTGAATGGATGAATCATTTTCGAACAAAAACATTTTGGCGCCAATGAGCGCTGTGTTTCCCATTTTTATGATTTTTTCTTCTGGAGTTTCAATTAATCCGGTTTGAATAACATGTCGCAGGTTTAGGAAATTCCCGAAACCGCCGGCAATAAAAACGTTTTCAACTTCATTGAAGGTGATTTTAAACGTATTCAGAAGTATTTGTAATCCGGCTGCAATGGCGGCTTTGGCCAGTTGAAACTCTCGAATGTCTTTTTGGGTCAGAAAAACACCGGACGCCAATTTTATTTTGTCTTCACCTGAGTTGATTTCACCAAACATCCCGATTTTTTCCTGCTGAAGCAATACGGCCATGGCATCAATAAGACCGCTGCCACAAAGTCCTTTTGGCGGCACATTGCCAATTACATGGCATTTCATTTTCCCGGATTCAACCTGAACGGATGAAATGGCGCCCGTAACCGCCCGCATTCCCTGACTGATTTTTGCTCCCTCGAACGCCGGCCCTGCTGCCGTTGAAGCACAGATTATTTTTTCTCGGTTGCCCAGTACAATTTCACCGTTGGTGCCCAAATCAATTAGAATGGAAAAGTTTTCCTTTTCAGCCATATTGGTGGCGGCAATTCCGGCCAAAATATCGCTGCCCACAAAACTGCCAATGGAGGGGTAAAAACGATTTGTTGTTTCGCGGGGCAACTTCCATTTTAGTTGTTCTCCTGAAAAATGCTGCATACCAAGGTCTGGCGATTCAAAAGGGTAAAACGAAAGCGACTGCACATTCAACCCCGAAAAAATATGGTGCATGACTGTGTTGCCCACCAGAACCACTTTTGAAATTTCCACCTGATGTTTTTCCAGTAGGGACTGAATCATTTCCCCGGTTTTTTTGCGTATCAGCATTTGCATTTCATCCTGTTTTCCATCAAGGCAACTTTGGATGCGCGAAATAAGGTCGCCACCAAATTTTACCTGTGGGTTTAAAGCCGTAGCCGCATCCAGCACATGGCCTGTTTTTAAATTGAGCAACTGGGCCACCAGGGTAGTGGTTCCAACATCCACCGCAATACCAAAGCCTTCGCCCGGCGAAAAACTGAATGTAGAATTGTCGGCCAGAATGATCTCTTCAAACTGTGAAATTTCTATAGTAAAGTCGGATTCTGCCTTGCAAAAACAAGCCAGGCGCCAATCTTTCCCCAAATTCAGTTTTTTCAGTTTTTTCTGCTGAACAGCATCTGCCTGCAATTTGCCTTGTAAAAGTTTCACCTTGCAGCGTCCGCAGGTTCCTTTACCGCCACAAGGAAACTCCACACCGTATTCATGCAGCACATCAATTAACGGCGTGCCCTGGTTAACCGAGATTCTTTTTCCAAGGGGCTGAAGTGAAATTTGTACTTTTTTTAACATGAATGGCCCAAATGGTAAAATATTAATTTGGCAAGTCAACTTCCCAAATTTAGCTAAATTCGGCAAGTCATCTTCCTTAATTTTTATTTTTTCCAATTTCTTCCCTGAATTTCTTCTTATTAAACGCTGAATTAGATTTTTTAACAACCGGTTTGTTGCCTGGTCTGCAAACTATTTTTAATTTGGCTGCGGTTTTTAGAACAGTCATTTACAACGCGCAACATGAAAATGGAGGCAAAAATTATAATACTTTTTATATTTCTGGCTTTTTTTTCCTGCAGCAAACCAACGGTTGAAAAACCGGAAGTTTTACTTCAGGAAGAAAAAATAATTGATATGCTGGTGGACATTCATTTGGCCGAAGCCACCTTTAATTCACGCCGGCATCGCGATTCGCTGGTGATGAAAAGCAGCTCGGCTGACTTCTACTACTCTATTCTCGATAAACATCAGGTGGCTGATTCTGTTTTTGAACAATCGTTTGTTTTTTATGCCAGCCAGCCGCGAAAATTTGAAAAAATGTACCGGCAGGCAATGAATAAACTGAACGAGATGGAACAGGAATATTCAGGCCGAACTACTGAACCACAGGAACTTGAACTTCAGCGTAACCGGTAGTGAGAAAAATTTCGGCAACCTGGATATTCCCCGGCAATCAGCCTCCTTTAAAAAATGGCATTTTAATTTGTGAAGATGATGGTACAGTCGTTGATTTGATTGATACCGGTGGCCATCTTCGTGAACAGGCCGGACTGGAACAATACAGCGGAATTCTGGTACCCGGATTTGTAAATGCACACTGTCATCTGGAACTTTCGCATTTGGAGGGAAAAATTTCTGAAAAAACAGGTCTTGGCGAATTTCTGGGCGCCATCAACAAATTTCGGAATTCGGAAGCCGAAGATCAGGAAGAAGCTATGAAACACGCTAATTTTCAAATGTGGAATTCAGGAATAGTAGCTGTTGGCGATGTTTCCAACTCGTATTCCTCGCTCGAAACCAAGCGTACCAGTAAAATGCATTACCACACGTTTGTTGAGGCATTTGGATTTCACCCGTCGCGGGCGGAAAAGGCTTTTGCGTTTGCTGAGTTTGTGGAAGCAATGTTCAGGGAAGTGGGTTTACCGGCATCGGTTACTCCGCATTCCCCGTATTCCGTTTCTGAATTGCTTTTTCGGAAAATCAGGAAAAAAGCGCTGGCCGAAAACACCATTTTGACTGTTCATAACCAGGAAAGCCAGGCTGAAATAGAATTTTTCCTGAAAGGAACCGGGCCTGTTTTTCAACATTTAAGTCAAACCCTTGCGCTTGATATTTCGCACTGGGAACCCACAGGGAAAAGTTCGCTGGAATTTACCTTGTCGTTTATTCCGAGGGAAAATCCGTTACTACTGGTGCATAATACATTTACTTCATCGGAAGATATTGAGATATTAAAACAGCAACGCAATTTGGAGAATACTTTCCTGGTGCTTTGTCCCAATGCCAATCTTTACATCGAAGACCGCCTTCCTCCGGTATTACTTTTTCAGAATGAAAAAATGAATATTTGTTTGGGAACCGACAGTCTGGCATCGAACCAAACGCTTTCGATTTTGAACGAAATGATTACACTTCAGAAATTTTTTCCTAAGATTTCTTTGTATGATTTGGTAGAGTGGGGATGTTGGAATGGCGCACAGGCATTGGGATTAACAGACTTATTTGGAAGTTTGAAACCAGGGAAAAAGCCGGGTGTAAATCTTATTACCGGAGTTGATTTGAAGGGGCTGAAACTCACTGAGAAAAGCAAGGTAAAAAAGTTAATGTAAAAGCCCCGGACTTGTAAAAAACCCAGGGCTTTTGTTTCAAATTTTCTCTTTTCCTTTTCAATTACCAGCCTCCGCGGTTTCCTCGACCATAGCGGCAACCGCCAAAATTTCCCTGTCCGCGCGGGCCTCCTTGTCGGTAGGCAAATCTAAGGCTACGGTTAAATCCGGCATCCTGCAACACCTCGTATTTTTTCTGTTGGTCTTCCGAAAGCAGACTTTGCACTTCGTTGCGGTGGGCCTTTACTTTTTTCAGCATTTCCCCGCGGATTTCATTTTTTTCAATAGGGTCAAAAGTTGAGCGCATTTTTACCCGTAGTTCAGCCATTGAATCAAAATGCAAAGTTCTTAATTCTTCGATTTTAGCCTGCTGATCCTCGGTTAAATCCAGCAGAATATTCATGCGGGCACCAAGGTCGGAATTGCGCAACGGGCGGTTGTTATTTCCCCGTCCCTGTGCAAAAAGAGTGGTGGTTCCCAGCAGGAGAGCGATTAAAGCAAATGCAAATTTTCCGGTTTTCATGATTTTTGAATTTTAAAGTTTCTAAAATATTACTATCTGTTATTTCTGAATCGTCCGCCGCGTTGGGGCAGCCTAACATCTTCATTTCTTTGTAAAACCGAAATGAATATTTCATTTAGTTTTTCTTTTTGTTCGTCGTTACATTCCTCTTTCATTCCCAGATAATAGGTGATGGTTTCATTTTTAATCTGTGCGTGCAAATCACCAATTTCCCGTGCAATTTTACTCAGTTTTTTTCGGTCGGGATTTTTCCTGCCCATCTCAGTCACCATTTCAATACGTAAACTTTCAAGCCGGTGTTTGATTTGCCATGCAGAGCGGTTATAATTACGGTTTAGCTCCCTGAAAACATCCATCTGCTCAGGTTGCAGGTTCAGTTGTTCCCTGAAAAACCGGGCGCGCTGCTGTGCCGGAAGTTCAATGGCTTGCTGCTCTGTTTTTTCCGCAAGTTTTTTGTCCTGCTGCTTGTGGTACAGAAAGGAAAAACCCATGGAGAGGTTGGTGGCTATCAGAATGATAATCACCCAAACAAGCAAGCGGTATTTATTTTCTATTGCCATATTTTACTCCATTAAAAAGGTTTCAAGGGGCTCTGTTTCCATTTCGTTTAAAAAAGGAACAAGTTCAGTTTCGGCAAAAATGTTTTGGTTTTTTTCAGAAGTTGCCGGCTGCCCGATTTTTATTCCGGTATAAATTCCTGCCAGCAAAAGCAATGAAAAGAACGCGGGCTGCAACACTTTTTCCCAAACCGGAAAACCCACCCGCTGTTTTACTTTAACTTCCTCATTCTCCATCCGGGCTTTCAAACGGGTATAGAAAAACGGATTCACTTCGGGCGATTTTTCAATCTGAATAATTCCCAGTGTTTTCTGCATGTCTTCGGCAAAAGCGGCACACGATTCACATTCAGCAAGATGCGCTTTCATTTCATTTGCTTCATTTTCGGGCAAATCACCCTCAAGGAAGAAAATCAGTTTTTTATGTAGCGTTTTGCATTTCATCACATTTTTTATTTATTGGTTTGACACATAATCGGTTAAAAACTTGCGGTTAAATACATTTTTTTTGGTAGCATTTGTACAATTTTTTTTGAAGGTTTTTTTTGGCCCGGTGTATCAACGATTCCACCGACGAAACCGAAAGGTTCATCACGTCAGAAATTTCTTTGTAAGCCAAGTCTTCGTATTTATTCAACGTAAAAGCGACACGCTGGCTCTCGGGCAGTGAATCAATAGCTTCGTGGAGCAATATTGCCCGTTGACTGTTTTCCAGTTCTGATTCCGGGTCGCCGGCACTTTGGTGATTCAACTGGTTCAACATTTCTTTTTTTGATTCCACTACATCGTCGAAAGATTGAAACCATTTGCGTTTTTTGTTGTCGCGAATAAAATTGAGGGAGCGGTTTACAGCAATTCGGTAAAGCCAGGTTGAGATTTTGGAGTCGGCCCTGAAATTTTCAACCGAACGAAACACTTCGATAAAAACATCCTGGGCCACATCTTCGGCATCTTCTGAATTGTGTAGCAATCCGAAACAAGTATTAACTACCATGTTCCGGTAGCTTTCCACCAGTTGTTTAAACGCCAGTTCGTTTCCCTGCTTGAGTTTTCCTATAATTTCGGTTTCGCTCATTCAATCATTTGTCCCGATAAATTTAGGAATAAGACACGGCAAATCGATAAAACTTGCGGAAGAATAATGAATATTTGATTTGATCAATCAATCCTCATTGTTTTCATCGTGGTATGGCGATTCCATTTTTTTACCACGGTATGAAAAACGTTCCGACATGAGGTTTAGAATTTCATTGGCTGTACTTTCAATGGGTTTATTGGTTACATTCAAAACGGAAAATCCGCCCCGGTCGAAAACAAACATAGCATGCCGGATTTCCTCCTTTACTGATTGTTCATCGATATACGATTCATTTTGGTGGTTAATCCAGGTTTCCATTCGTTTTTTACGGTGAGTGATGAGTTGGTGAACACCGATATGTAATCCGAAGACCCGCTGAGGGTCCACTTCGAACAATTCTTTTGGGGGTTGGATTCCTTTTACCAGAGGGACATTGGCCACTTTCCAGCCAAACATGGCGAGGTAAACGCTCAGGGGTGTTTTTCCGGCCCGCGAAACGCCTGTCAAAATAATTTCGGCATTGTGCAGGCGCTCAGGGCCAAGCCCATCGTCGTGCGAAAGGGTGTATTCGATGGCTTCAATCCGTTCAAAATATTCCTGGTTTATTTTACGGTAAAGACCGGGATGTTGCAGCGGTTCAACATCAAGCTGTTCATCGAGGTATTCGGCCAGTTCGCCCATATAGTCAATTTTTCTGACCCCGAATTCTTCGCACATTTCATTGATTTTTTTTCGCAGGTTCGGGTCAACCATAGTATGCGTAATCAATGCTTTTTCAGCTTTTGCCTGCATCACCAAATCAAAAAGCTGGTCTTCACTGTTTACACCCGGAACAATTATCACCGGAATTTTATTGTTTGGATACTGAATAAGCAACGATTGCACCATATTGTTTCCGGCCAGTCCGCGGCCACCGGAAACTACGTATATGGGGGGAGGAGTATTTTTTTTGTTTTCGCTCATGGCAGGTAATTTATTCTGTAACAAAAGTATGTCCTTTGTAGTTTTTACCTTCAGCAATTTTTGAAAATGTAATTCCTTCAAAGGCTAAAAAAAAGATGAACGTTTTTGTCGATTGGATGGACAATATTTCTAATTTTAAATTCTTTAAATTGAACATCAAATTAGTACCTATGAAAAAATTAGTTGTTATTATTTTCCTGAGCATTTATGCAATTGCCGGCATTGCGCAGGAAGCCGATAAAATTACCGGTATCTGGTGGAACGACGAAAAAACCACCAAAATTGAAGTGGAGAAAAAAGGCGGAAAATACATCGGAACCATCGTTTATATGATTCCGGAAAAGTATGAAAACGGCCAGCCTCCCAAAGACGACAATAATCCTAACGAGGCGTTGCAAAGCCGTTCCCTGATCGGATTACAGATTTTAAGTGGTCTGGAATATGATGCAGGAGACAAAGAATGGGAAAACGGTACAATTTACGACCCAAAATCAGGAAAAACCTACGAATGTTACGTATGGCTCGAAAGCAACGACTTGATGAAACTCAAAGGTTTTGTGGCCGGAATTCGCATGCTTGGCCGCAGCTCGGAATGGTACCGGACAGAGCTTTAAAGTATTTTCAATACGAAATCTGGGTCCTAAACCCTTCATTTTCCACCTGCCGGGCAATGGCATCCAGTTTTTCTGCCGGAATTTTTTCAAGCGTATCAATTGGTGTATCGCGGGCAATGGTGTAAATCATTACCTGTTGGGGTTTAATTTTTTGTAAAAGCTCCAGCCAGGTTGAAATTTCTTTTTCGGTTGTATTGTCAACTGTTTGTCCTTTAAATTCGCCTTTCACAAAAAGAGTTTGGATGGTCAATTTTCCTTTGAAACCTTTCAATTGTTCCACTACTTTTTGCAGGCTGAAATTTCCGCGGGGGCAATCGAGCAACTCAATCGTTTCCTCAAAAGCTGAATCAAGTTTCTGGATGTTTTCTTCCACCTTCAACAAGGCATTGAAAACTTCGGGTTTGTGCAGCATGGTGGCATTGGACAAAACGGCTATCCGCGCTTTTGGCGCCAGTTGATTGCGCAGTTCGATGGTATCGTCAATGATTCCGGCAAACTCCGGGTGGAGCGTGGGTTCGCCATTTCCGGCAAAGGTAATTACATCGGGCTTTTGGCCGCCAGCAGCCATTTTGGGCAGTTTCTCTTCCAGTTTTTGTTTTACTTCCTGGCGAGTGGGGAGAACGGCTTTCTCCTTGTATTTTTTTGGGGTGAATCCGCATTCGCAGTAAATGCAGTCGAACGAGCAAACTTTAACATTTACAGGCAGCAGGTTTACACCCAGCGAAACGCCCAGCCGGCGGCTCTGCACCGGCCCGAAAATAATTTCATCGAATAAAAATGTGGCCATAGCGATTTAAATACGTGGCAAAGTTAGTTTCAATCGAGAAAAATCGGAAACAGAATCTGTTTTTCAACCAAAATTTAAAAATAAAGCCTTCCGTCAACCGACAGAAGGCTTTGCAAATTTGATTTGGTTAGATATTATAAAACGCTTTCGACTTTTTCGAGTGGTAAATTGAAAGCTTCAGCTACTCCTTCGTAAACTACTTTTCCGTCAACCACATTCAATCCTTTACTTAAAGGCACGTTATCGATGCAGGCTTGTTTCCAGCCTTTACCAGCAATTTGAATGGCATAAGGCAGTGTGGCGTTGGTAAGGGCCATGGTTGAAGTCCGTGGAACCGCGCCCGGCATATTGGCTACGCAATAATGTATTACATCATCTATGGTAAAAGTCGGGTCGGCATGTGTTGTGGCTACGGTGGTTTCAAAACATCCTCCCTGGTCAACAGCAACATCAACCAGCACGGTACCCGGATGCATGGTTTTCAGCATGTCGCGGGTAACCAGGTGGGGAGCTTTGGCACCGGGAATCAGCACGGCGCCAATAATTAAATCGTGGCTTTTTACCATGTGCCTGATGTTGAATTCGTTGCTCATCATGGTATTCACGTTGGCCGGCATAATATCGTCGAGGTAACGCATCCGTTTCAGGCTGATGTCCATAATGGTAACGTCGGCTCCAAGTCCGGCGGCCATTTTGGCGGCTTCCGTACCAACAATCCCACCCCCGAGAATCAGCACTTTTGCCGGCAAAACTCCTGGTACTCCACCCAAAAGTACACCCGATCCTCCAAAGGTTTTTTCGAGGTATTTGGCGCCTTCCTGAACTGACATTCGTCCTGCCACTTCGCTCATGGGAACCAGCAACGGAAGTGAGCCGTCGGGAAGTTCTACCGTTTCGTAAGCCAGGCAAACCGAACCATTTTCAATCATGGCCTTGGTTAGGGTTTCTGAGGAAGCAAAATGAAAATAGGTGTAAAGAATCTGTCCCTTTTTAATTAGTCCATACTCCGATTCAATGGGTTCCTTTACCTTGATAATCATTTCGGCAATGCCGTAAACATCTTCAATGGTGGGAAGCATTCTGGCTCCGGCTAAAAGATAATCTTCGTCTAAAAATCCGCTGCCGTTGCCGCCACCTGCCTGCACATACACTTCGTGACCGCGTTTTACAAGTTCCGCCGCACCGGCAGGAGTCAGGGCTATTCGGTTTTCGTTATTTTTTATTTCTTTAGGTACTCCAATAATCATGGTTTCAATGTTTTAATTTTGACCAAAAATAGGTACCTCAACTTTATCAAAATATGATAAAACTTCATAATCTGGACTTGTTTTAAAGCAGAGAATGGAATGAATCTGAACTTTCTAATAATTTGAAAGTTAATTTTTTAATAATATGGCGAAATGAAATTTTTTAATCATTATTGTTTTCAGATTGATACTTGTATATTTGCTTCCTTATAAAATATATTTTACAACATGCCACGAGTTTCAGACAGAGGAAGGGCCATGCCCGATTCACCCATACGGAAATTGGCTCCACTGGCCGAAAAGGCCAAAGAGCGGGGAGTGAAGGTTTATCACTTAAATATTGGTCAGCCCGATTTACCCACCCCGCCCGAAGCGTTGGCAGCCATTAAAAACATTGATCGAAAAATTCTTGAATATACCCCCAGTGAAGGGATCCGTTCGTTCCGTGAAAAACTGGCGAAGTATTACCACAAGTTCAACATTGAAGTAACCGCAGATGATATTATCATCACCACCGGCGGGAGTGAGGCAGTTACTTTTGCATTTATGAGTTGTCTCGATCCGGGCGATGAAATTATTATCCCGGAACCAGCTTATGCCAACTACGAAGCGTTTGCCATTGTGGCCGGTGCGGTTATTAAATCCATTGCTGCCAGCATCGACGATGGTTTTGCCCTGCCTCCGGTTGAGGAGTTCGAAAAGCTCATTACGCCTAAAACCAAGGGCATTATGATTTGTAACCCCAACAATCCCACCGGGTATCTGTACACACGCGAGGAGATGAACAAAATTCGCGACCTGGTGAAAAAATACGACCTGTACCTTTTTTCTGATGAGGTTTACAGGGAATTTTGCTATACCGGCTCACCTTACATTTCGGCGTTTCATCTGGATGGAATCGAACAGAATGTAGTGCTCATCGATTCAGTTTCAAAACGATACAGCGAGTGCGGATTGCGAATCGGAGCGCTGATTACCAAAAACAAAGAGGTAAAACGAAACGTAATGAAGTTTTGTCAGGCCCGGCTGAGTCCGCCGCTTATTGGCCAGATTGCCGCCGAAGCTTCGCTGGATGCCGACCCGGAATATATGCTGAATAATTACAATGAATACGTCAACCGCCGAAAATTTTTGATTGACGGACTAAACCGCTTAGAAGGCGTTTATTCGCCCATTCCCATGGGCGCATTTTACACGGTTGCCCGTCTGCCTGTTGACAATGCCGACGATTTTTGTGCCTGGCTGCTTTCCGATTTTGAATACGAAAACCAAACGGTTTTTATGGCCCCTGCATCGGGTTTTTATACAGCCTCTGACAAAGGAATGGACGAGGTGCGTATCGCTTACGTATTAAAAAAGGAAGACCTGGCTGTTTGTCTAAAAATTCTGGAAGCGGCATTGAAAGTGTATCCCGGAAGCAAAGTACGAAAAGAGATTTCGGTGAAGGAATCGGTTTAAAAAAATGAACCGTTCTTCTGATAAAGAACGGTCCCATTCTTTTTCCTCCCTTTTGGGAAGGTTAGGAGGGGCTTTCTCCTATTTCAAATTCTTAATTCGCTCCATGGCTTCAATGGTATTTTCCCTGTCGGCAAATGCAGAGAAACGGAAATACCCTTCGCCGGCAGGTCCGAATCCCGAACCGGGCGTTCCTACCACATTGGCTTCGTTCAGCACTTTGTCGAAAAAATCCCATGAACTCATGCTGTTTTTGGTTTTCACCCAAATGTAAGGCGCATTAACGCCGCCAAAAACTTCGTAGCCGGATTCGGTGAGGCTTTCCTTCATAATCCGGGCATTCTCGAGGTAGTAGGCAATTACATCGGCCACTTCTTTTTTGCCTTGTTCGGTATAAACAGCCGCAGCCGCTTTTTGCACAGGGTACGAGACACCGTTGAATTTGGTGGATTGCCGGCGATTCCAAAATGGTTTTACAGAATGAGCTTTTCCGGCTGAATCGTAAGCTTTCAATTCTGACGGAACAACAGTGAAAGCACAGCGTGTGCCTGTAAATCCTGCGGTTTTTGAGAAGCTGCGGAATTCGATGGCCACCTCTTTGGCTCCATCAATTTCGTAAATGGAATGCGGAATGCCTGCTTCGGTTATAAAAGCTTCGTAAGCCGCATCATACAAAATGATGCTTTTATTTTCGCGGGCGTACTCCACCCATTTTTTTAACTCTTCTTTACTGGCTACTGTACCGGTTGGATTATTCGGGTAACACAAAAAAATCAGGTCGGGAGTTTCGGCTGGCAATTGGGGAATGAAGCCGTTTTCTTTGGTGCAGGCCATGTAAATAATTCCTTTATAATGCCCGGAATCATAGCCGCCTGTTTTGCCCGACATAACAGTGGTGTCGGCATAAACCGGGTAAACCGGGTCGCAAATGGCAATTTTGTTATCGTTCCCAAAAATTTCCTGGATGTTTCCGGTGTCGCATTTTGAACCATCGGAAATGAAAATATCATCAGCAGAAATATTAATACAATTATCCTGATAAGCATTTTTTGCAATAGCTTCGCGTAAAAAAGCGTATCCCTGCTCCGGTCCGTAACCTTTAAACGTTTCAGCTTTGGCCATTTCGTCTACACCTTCATGAAACGCTTTCACCACACTCGGCACCAGCGGCTGGGTTACGTCGCCAATGCCCATTTTTATTACTTTTTTATCGGGGTTTGCAGCCACAAACTCGTTTACCCTTCTCCCTATTTCCGGGAAGAGATAGCCCGCCTGAAGTTTCAGGTAATTTTCATTGATTTTTGCCATATATTTTCGATGTTTTAATTCGATTTGAATATTTCTGCCGGATTGCAGCAAGTTTCTTTTCTCTTAGTTCGGGATTTAATGTGTATTCTTCATGGTGCTTTTGACGGATATTTCTCATCATCTTTACAGCATCAAATTCTTTTTTAGTTTCCATCATCGTTTATATTAATTATTTCTCTTGGAGTTCTAATTTCCAAAATCGAATATCCGTTTTTTAAATTCACTGCGTTATACATCCTTATCTTGTCAAGATTTACTATATGCTTAAAATTCCAACTTGCCAGAACATTTACCCGACTAATAGTAGAAATGGCGATATGTAATGCATCTTCATAATATTTTGATGTAACTGCTCCTTCTTTAATGTATAAATCAGCTAAAGCTTTTGTTTCATCATCTGAAATTAATACTTCCAAATTATTTTCTGGAATTGTACTGAAATTCTCCTGAACTTTTTCAGGTGCATCTGCTAATTCATCTAATGTAATGTCAGAAACAACTGCAATTCTTTTACCTGATTTAAAATCATCGAATAATAAATTTGACCATTTTTTAAATTCAATGTCAAAGCATCCTCCAATAACCGAAGTATCGATATAAACTTTTTGTTTCATTGAGTCTAATTTATGTAATGAAACTTCACCTGACGCAAAGTTAAAAATAAAATGCTCAGCAAAGAATTCGTTCTGATTTGCCGGAGAAAATTGATTGATGTTTAATACTTTTGTAAAATTAAAATAGCTGTTATGCAAAATTCATTTGTAAAATCCCATGGTTTGGGAAACGATTATATTGTTTTAAATAAAAATGAAATCAGTTTTGAACTCACAGAAAAGGCCATCCGTAAAATCTGCGATGTGCATTTTGGCATCGGTTCTGACGGAATTCTTTTGAAAGTGCCCAGTTTTAATGCCCAGTTTGGTTTGCGTATTTTGAATCCTGATGGCTCGGAAGCAGAAAAAAGCGGCAACGGACTACGCATTTTTGCCAAGTATCTGTACGATTATCAGTTTGCCAAATCGAGGAAGTTTACCATCGAAACGTTGGGCGGATTGGTGCAGGCGGAAATCATACAGGAGAAAAACGGAAAAGCAAAAACGGTGAAGGTGGATATGGGGAAAGCCATTTTTTCTTCACCCGAAATTCCGGTGAATTGCCAAAAAGAGGAGTGCATCGATGAAACGCTTCACCTTGAGTACCGCGATTATTTAATAAGCTGTGTTTCGGTGGGCAATCCGCATTGCGTGATTTTAACCGATAATCTCGACGAAAAAGAGGTGAAAACATTCGGCCCGCAAATCGAAAACAACCCGTTTTTCCCCAACCGCATCAATGTGCAGTTTGCAAAAGTTATTTCACCCACTGAGGTGGAAGTGATGATTTGGGAACGCGGTGCCGGCTGGACCCTGGCTTCAGGAAGTTCATCGTGTGCAGTAGCTGCAGTAATGGTAAAAAAGGAACTGGCTCAACGCTGTCTGACTGTAAAAATGCCTGGTGGAGATTTAAAAATTGAAACCGACGAAAATTGGGAAATGCGCATGACCGGCGAAGTGAGCGAAATTGCCAGCGGTGTTTTAAGCCGCGAATTGGTTGCGGAACTGATTTAATAATACCGATTTTTTGATTTTAAATAAACGTGTGGATTGAATTATTAATTCTCTACTAAATATTCCAATCATTATTTAGAATTATTCCAAAAAGTCGAACCCGAAACAGTACTTTTGTGTTAAATGAAAAGAATATAAAAAGTTATGGCAGAGAAAAATATACCGTTTTCAAAAAAAGAAATTGAAAAAATAATTGAAAAATACCCCACGCCGTTTCATATTTACGATGAAAAAGCCATTCGTGAAAATGCCCGCCGGTTTAAAAATGCATTCGATTGGAATGACGGATTTAAGGAATACTTTGCCGTAAAAGCTACCCCAAATCCTTACCTGGTAAAAATTTTGCGTGAAGAGGGCTTTGGCGCCGACTGCAGCTCAGAGGCCGAACTGGAACTTGTGAAACGCGTTGGTATGAGCGGTGATGAAATTATGCTAACGTCCAACGACACTCCGGCTTCGGAATTCCGCGCGGCCAAAGAGCTGGGAGCCATCATCAATCTCGATGATATTTCACACATCGAATACCTGGAGAAAAATGTGGGTCTTCCTGAAACCGTTTGTATGCGTTACAACCCGGGCGACCTGAAACAGGGGAACCTGATTATTGGCCACCCAGAAGAAGCCAAATACGGATTTACCCACGAGCAGATTATCGAGGGCTACCGCATTCTGAAAAGCAAAGGCGTAAAACAGTTTGGCGTTCATACCATGGTGGCTTCCAACGAGCTCGACCCCGATTATTTTATTGAAACAGCGGAATTGCTTTTTAATCTGATTGTTGAGGTAAACGAAAAAGCCGGTGTGAAAATTAGTTTTGCCAATCTGGGTGGTGGCGTTGGAATTCCCTACAAACCAGGTGAAAAGGCAGTGGATTTGGAATATGTGAGTGCCGGAATCAAAAAACTGTACGAAGAAAAAATTGAAAAAAATGGTCTGGCTCCGTTGAAAATATTTTTTGAACTGGGACGCGCCATCACCGGGCCATACGGATATCTGGTTTCCAAAGTCCTTCACATCAAAAAAACCTACAAACAATTTGCAGGTCTTGATGCCAGCATGGTGAACCTGATGCGCCCTGGAATGTATGGCGCTTATCATCACATCACTGTTTTAGGAAAAGAAAACGAACTGCATAACCAAAAATACGATGTAACTGGTTCGTTGTGCGAAAACAATGACAAGTTTGCCATCGACCGCATGTTGCCTGAGATTGAAACCGGTGATATTGTGGTGATTCACGATGCAGGCGCCCACGGACACGCCATGGGATTCAATTACAACGGCAAGCTGAAATCGGCCGAGTTGTTGCTGCGTGAAAACGGTGAAGTGATGCAAATTCGCCGTGCCGAAACTGTAGTGGATTATTTTGCTACCCTCGATTTTGGCGGGTTGAAGGATTTTAAAGTTTGAGCGTTAAAGAAATAATATATTTGAGGTCGGGCGTTTTACCCGGCCTTTTTTGTAATTTCGAACTATGAAAATTGGTTTTGATGCAAAACGGGCATTCCTCAACTCTTACGGCCTGGGAAATTATAGCCGGAATACGCTGAATGCGCTTTACCGGTTTTTCCCGGAGAACGATTACATTTTATTTACCCCGGAAGTTAAAGACTCGCTTTTCGATAACTACAAGCGGTTTAAAGTAGTTTCGCCACAAAACCGGATTGCCAAAAAAATGAAATCACTTTGGCGGAGTTTGTTCCTGGTTCCTCATATAAAAAGACACAACGTGGAACTGTTTCACGGACTGAGCAACGAACTTCCCAAAGGAATTCACAAAAGCGAAATCCCCTCGGTGGTTACCATTCACGATTTGATTTTTATGCGCTACCCCGAATTTTACAAACCCATCGACCGGAAAATCTATTTCAAAAAGGTAAAATACGCCTGCCATTCAGCCGATAAAGTGATTGCCATCAGTAAACAAACAAAACACGATATTGTAACATTTTTTCACGTTCCGCCCGAAAAAGTGGAATTGATTTATCAACCTGTTTCTCCGGTATTCTTTGAAAAACAGAATGTTCCTGAGATTCTTTCGAAATACCAACTTCCCGATAAATTCATTTTGTCGGTAGGCACACTTGAACCACGCAAAAACCAGTTGGCGTTGCTGCAGGCTATTCAATCCAAAGAGATTAAGGTACCGGTTGTTTTTGTGGGCAAACAAACCACTTCGTACATGGCTGAAATGAACCGGTTTATTGAAGAAAGCGAAATGGAAAGCCAGGTGAAGTTTTTAAGCAACATTTCAGAATCCGATTTGGCAGCACTTTATCAAACAGCCATTCTTTCGGTTTATATTTCTGTTTTTGAAGGATTTGGCCTTCCGGTAATCGAATCCATGGCTTGTGGGTGCCCGGTTGTCACCTCTTCAGTTTCAGTTTTGCCCGAAACAGCAGGCGAAGCAGCCGTTCTTTGCAACCCTGCAAAAGTGGAAGAGATTGCGCAAAAAGTTTTGTTACTTCTCGAGAATGAGGAGTTCAGAAATACTATTATTGAAAAAGGCACACAACGGGCAGAACTGTTTCACCCAGAGAATTATGCTCAAAAATTAATTTCTTTGTACACTGAAATTTTGAACAGAAAACATGCATAACGACATTAAAAAAGCCGTTGACGTGCTTAAAAGCGGCGGTATAATATTATATCCCACCGATACGATTTGGGGAATTGGCTGCGATGCCACCAACCCGGAAGCTGTTGCAAGGATTTATCAGATTAAACAGCGGGAAGACTCTAAAAGCATGCTCGTGTTAATGGAAAATCCGGCTTTGCTGGAAAGGTATGTGAACGATGTGCCTGAAATTGCCTGGGATTTGGTGGAAATCAGTACCACACCCCTCACTGTAATTTATCCGGGAGCCAAAAACCTGGCATCTAATCTTATTGCAGAAGACGGAAGCATTGGAATTCGGTTCACTAAAGAGGAATTCACACAAAAGTTGTTGCAGCGATTTCGCCGGCCCATAGTTTCCACATCGGCCAATCTCAGCGGGCAAAAATCGCCGGTTTTTTTTAATGAAATTTCAGAAGAAATTAAAAACCAAATGGATTACATTGTGGAATACCGGCAAGACGATGTCAATCCGGCACAACCGTCGAGCATTATAAAACTCTGGCCCGGTGGCCGGATTGACATTATCCGCAAGTAATTTTTCAGCTTATTTTTTTTCTTTCAGTATATCCCTGATTTCACCAAGTAAAACTTCTTCTTTTGAAGGTGCTGGCGGAGCAGCAGGGGCTGCTTCTTCTTTCTTTTTCATCCGGTTGTATCCTTTCACCACCATAAAAATGGCAAATGCTACAATCACAAAATCCAGAACTGTGTTCACAAATGCTCCATAGCGGATAGAAACTTCGGCAATGGCCGGGGTAATTATATTTTCCCCATCCATTACAGCTTCGGTGCCATTTTTCAAAATAACCCTCAGGTTGCTAAAATCAGTGTTTCCGAGCAATAATCCGATAGGGGGCATAATTACATCATTCACAAACGATGTAACAATTTTGCCAAAGGCACCGCCAATAATTACGGCAACAGCCAAATCGAGCACATTGCCCTTCATGGCAAAGCTCTTAAATTCTTTTAACATTCCCATAATAAGTGATTTAAGTTAAAACTAATTTTGTTTCCAGGTGGTCAGTAAGATGTTGATTCTGGCCTGTGCGGAAAACCTTGGGAAATTTAAAGAATTTAATTTACATAAAGGAGAAATTTTGTCAAAGTTTTTTAACCTTGCCCGAACCTACAACAGAAGTGTCAATTTGCGGATTTCCTTTATACAAAACATTTCCGGAACCCGAAACCTTTGCCTTTAAATATTCAGTGGCATATATGCTACAACTTCCTGAGCCGGCAATTTTTACCTCCACATTTTTTACTTCAAAGTTTTCTGCTTTCACATTGCCAGACCCCGAAATGGCAACTTCAAGTTCATCGGCTACGCCACCTTTGTTAATCAGTATGTCACCCGACCCCGAAACAGCAGTTTTTATCCGCTCGGCATCCAGGTTTTTCAGTGAAATGTCGCCACTACCGCTTACGGCCAAATCCAGAATGCGCGATTTGATTTTGCTTTCGGCCACAATATCGCCTGAACCTGATACTGACAAGGCATTGATTTCCGGTACGGTAATGTAAATATCCACACGGCCAGGATTGAACGACCGCCTGAAAATGTTGTTGCTTTTAAACCGGATGATTAATGTGCGGCCTTTTACTTCGGTAATAATTTCTTCAAGCGTGGACGATTTTGCTTCTACCCTTACACTTTGCCGGTTCCCCTGTTCAAGGTGAACTTTGCCGGAAATACGCAATGAAATTTCTGAAAAAGAAGAAACTTCGCGCTCTTCACGCTCTGCAAAGGCTGCATTCGAAAAGATAAATCCCAAAATAAATAGTAAAAGAAAGAATTGTTTTGTTTTCATGGTTGTTGTTTTTTTATTCGATTTTTGTTTGCAATGTAGTAAGGACGTACAAAATGGATGAAAGTTGCACCTCAGATGAAAAAAGATCTGCTTTTGTTACAATCATTTCAGCAATGAAGAACCGTTTTTATTCCATCAATCCTTCCGGCAACCTAAGTTGAATGGTTTTTTGCTTTTCGTCCAGTTTCATTAGAAAATCTTCGTTAAACGGAACCAGAATTTCCCCATCTTCTGCATCCACTGTAAAAACAATGTTTCCGGAGTAATCGTCAACAGCCGATATTTTGCCTACTTTTTTGCCGTTTTCATCCAACAAGCAAAAATGCAAAAATTGCGAAATTGCAGCTTCTTCAGGTTCATCCACAATTTCGTGGTTGAAAAGATAAACCGGACTGCCCACCAGGCGGCGGGCATATTTTTCGGTGTTCACCCAGTCGAAAGTTACCAGCACCGTTTTGGCCGACCTGAACCGGAGTCCCTCTTCTGCCGCAAAAAACGGTACCAGCAGCCCGTCAATTTCCAGGAAAAAACGTTCGGCTTCAGCTACCGATTCTTCAAATTCCTGTTCGTATTCCAGCACCAGTTCGCCATGCACCCCGTGAGTTTTGCGAATGAAGCCAATTTTTTGGCAATCCGATTTTGGTATTGTTTCCATTGGTTGCAAATATACGCAAATCAGGGTTCAGCGCATAAAAAAACCACCTGCCAAAAGCACGTGGTTTCTATTTCGTGTGAAAAACTTCTGATTATGATTCGGCGCCCTTTTCTTTTGGTGCTTCTTCGCTTTCAGCGGTTTTTTCTTCAGCGGCCGGAGCCTCTTCGGCTTTTTCTGCAACCGGTTCTTCAGCAGCTTTTTCCTCAGCCGGAGTTTCAACTTTCTCTTCAGCAACAGGTGCTTCTTCGGTGACTTCTTTTGCAACCTCTGCAGCTTTTTCTTCAACAGAAGCTTCTGTTTTTTCTTCAGCAACCGGAGTTTCAGTTACTTCTTCGGCCGGAGCTTCTTCCGCAACTTCTTCTTCTGCCGGTGCGGCAGCAGCTTTTGCTTCCGCAGCTAATTTAGCATTTCTGGCAGCAATTTCAGCCTCTTTTGCTTCCCTCAGTTTAGCTTCAGCATCAAGCTGTTTTTTAACGGCAGCACTCTCTTCCCCGGCCAGGCGTTCACGTTTTGCCTGAATCTGGGCTTCTTTTTCAGTGAGCCATTTTTCCAGTTTGCGTTCAGCTTCTTCTTCGCTGAAAGCTCCTTTTTTCACTCCACCCATCAGGTGTTTTTTGTAGAGCACACCTTTGTAAGACAAAATTGCCTTCATGGTGTCGGTAGGTTGGGCGCCTTTTACAAGCCAGTCGTAAGCTTTGTCAAAATCGAGATCTATCGTAGCAGGATTCGTATTCGGATTATACGTGCCAATCCGTTCAATGTACCTGCCATCTCGTGGCGCCCTGCTATCTGCTACCACAATGTGGTAGTAAGCATAACGTTTGCGGCCGTGCCGCGCTAATCTCATTTTTACTGGCATAATTCTAAAATTATTTTTTTGAAAATGTGGGCGCAAAGATAGTATAAAATTCTGTTTACGAAACCCATTACCGCTTTTTTCGCCCTTGTGTAAAATTGAGGTGATTTACACAAACGGTAGAACGGAATTGGGTAATAATTCGATTATTACGAAATTTGGCTGCAAACTGAAACTGTTCACTGCGACTGGGAACTGTTCCCTTCTACCGGCTGGCAGCCGGGCTTTCCGCTTTACCTGTTTTCCCCGCTTCCGGTTTTGCAACTCCGGCAAGTAGCTCATTTCAATCGCTCTTGCCGTTCTGCAAAACCTGGTCGCGGTGTGCACCAGGGTGCCGCTCCAATCCCTGCCAGATCGCTTTGTTCAGTGTTTTTGCCCCTTCTTGGGAAGTCTGTTTTTTTAACGGCACACATTACAATTGTGCGTTAGCAGAGAAGTGGTATTTTCACTGACAAGAAGAACCGGCATGTTGTTTTCCAGGCTCAGTATTTTTCGAATGCGGTCCCACGCAGCCAGGGCAAGCTGAAAATTGGCTCGGAGTGATGCAAGCTGCTGCACCTGATTGTAAAACAGCACATCCGATAAAAAAATCAGTAAGAATAAAGAATACTTCAAATTAAATGGAAAAACAACGGTTTATATTACCATTGTTTTATCCTGATATTTCTGTATTCAATTTTCATAGGTGGACCCACATGAACCTGAACTCCAATCAAGCCTTTTAATCTTCGGTTTTTTACATCATTATCAGTCACATCGCTCATTAAAATGCCGTTGATAAAATGTTGCAATCTGTTATTATTGGCAATAATGTGCACGCTGTTCCAGTCTTCGCTTTTAATATTCCGATTCAACTCATTAATATCGCCCAGTGTATCCAGTACAATTGCTTTTGTCCAGGCATTTTTTGCTGTAAATTCTGAAATTGGATATTTATCCAGCGAGTCGGGTAGTGTTTCGAGCAACACTTTTTGTCCGTGATACGCCAGAGTCCTGCGCATTTGTTCCTCGTAATTCTGTCCGGTATATTTGTTTGCACCATCGATGTCACATTGGTATCCGCGCAGCGCGAACGGAACGCCTTCAATTATTCCGCTTCTGTAATTAATGCCGCTGTTTCCGTCTTTGCTCACTCTATAATCAAGCTTTAATTCAAAGTTTCCCGGTTGTCCACCCTGCCAGATTATAAATGAATTTCTTTTTAAGATGGTTTCCGGTGTTACCTTACCGATGAGGTTGCCGTTTTCAACCGACCAGTAAACCGGGTCACCTTCCCATCCATCAAGCGATTTGCCATCAAAAATTTGTACAAATCCTTTTTCGTTATCCTGTTCCTTTTTTAAATTACTACAGCTTAAAAAGATGCAGCAAAATAATACAACCACAATTGATTTAGTTCTACCGTCAATAATCATAACTTTATTTTTTTTAACTATTTTACTCGTCCCGGGTTCTTTTTCACAAAATCGCCCCAACCTTTGTACTCCTTGTTTTTTTGCGGTTTTCCCTGCTGAATAAAGTGGCAGATGGCCACAGCCACGGCATCGGTGGCATCCAACGCCTGGTCGAGGTCGGTGAGATGATACACTTTTTGCAGAAAATATTTCACCTGTTCTTTGGAGGCGCGACCCATTCCGGTAATCGACTGTTTTACCAGCAGCGGCGCGTATTCCTGAATGGGCACCGAATGAAACAATGCTGCAGCCATAATCACGCCCTGCCCGCGTCCCAGCTTTAGCATACTTTGCACATTTTTCCCATAAAACGGCGCTTCAATGGCCATCACGTCGGGGCGGTATTCTTCAATGAGGTGCAGCGCCCGCTCATGTAAATGTTTCAGCCGTTGGTAGTGGTCGGAAAATTTACCTGGCACCAGCGTTCCCATGTTCAGAATCACCGGCTGGTTGTTCCGTATTTCCACCAATCCATAACCGGTGACTGTCGTTCCGGGGTCGATGCCCAGTATTTTAAGCGGTTTTTGGTTCATGAAACTTTTTGTTTTTTCCGGTCGAGCCGCTGGGTAAAAATGCCTGATACTATAAAAACCAGTCCGATAAAAGTAGTGATGTAAATGGTTTCTTTCAAAATAAAATGGATAAAAATGAGTGAAACAAACGGCGCCAGAAAAACAAGATTTCCGATTTTGGCGTTGTTGGTACTTAGTTGCATGGCTTTCATCCACAATACATAAGTAATGCCCACTTCAAAAATGCCTACATAAACTGCAGCCACCAAACCGGGGCCTGGTTTCACGTTAAAGTCAGAAAAGAAATACATGGCAATGGTCAGGAAAATCAAACCGAAAAAGAAGTTAAGAAACAGTTTTACAATTTCGTCGCGTTTGTCGCGCACACTCAAAATCCAGTAAACCGACCAGAGTACCGAACTACTCAGTGCCAGCAAAACCCCGGTAAAACTGGTGTTTCGAAAACCACTCCATCCGCCCTGCGACGAAATAAATACCACGCCAATAAAACTGACGAACAACCCGGCAATGCTCCATTTCCCGATTTTTTGCCCAAGAAAAGGCACTGAAAGCAGCGCCAGCACAATGGGCCAAACCATGTTGAGCGGCTGCGCCAATTGAGCTGGCAGCAGCGAATATGCTTTGAATAAAACAATGTAGTAAAACAGCGGGTTAAACGCACCCAGCAAAACCGACGAAATAACTTCGCGTTTTGTTTGCCGGAACAACATTCCGGTTTTTCCCTGCACGAGTAAAAGCATAAAAAGCACCAAAACGGTAACAACCGATGCGAAGAAAATAAGCTGTATGACATCCAACTCGCGCAGGGCAATTTTAAAGGCGGTGGCCACGGTTGACCAGAAAAAGACGGCCAGTGCGGCAAAAAGGTATGCTTTGTTAGTTGAATTCATCGGGAATACTATCCTGAATAAAGAGTTCTTCTTCGGGGCTGGTCAGCACATCGGGATAAATTTCCCGCAGTTCACGGAATTTTTCCCGCGACTCCTCGGTGAACACACTTCCCGGGTGCCGGGTCAGCATCATCCGGTAAAGTTCCTTTGCTTTTTCTTTTTCATCCAGATTGTAATTAAACAGTTCGGCCAGCATGAACAGCGCATCGTCGGCCAGCAGTCCGTAACTGAAATTATCTGTTATTTCCTGCAGGTATTCTGCTGCCGTTTCAAAATTATTCTGGTCGATTTCAATTTTTGCTTTTCTGAAAAGAATATTATCGGTAAGTGAATGGTATGGAAAAATTTCTGCAATGGAGTCGAGTGTGGCCAGTGCCTCGGTTTCTTTGTTTCTGAAAAACAGCAGGTCGGCGCGGGCAAACATTTGCAGCGGAACGGCTGTGGTATCCAGGTTCAGGTTGTTGCCAATAAGCATGGAAAGTTCCATGGCATCGTTGGCCGTGAGTTTCGAAGTACTTGCTTTGAGCACATCGAGTTGCGCTTTGGCCCAGCTAAAGTTGCCCATGTAGTAGCCCAGTTTGGCTTTCTTTAGTTTTACCTCGTCGCCCAGTGTGTTGTTTTTGTTGGCGTCGATGACCTGTGAATAGAGCAAGGTGGCTTCCCACGGATCGCCGGCAAAAACTGAGATGTCAGCCATTTCGGTTTTCAGCATTCCCGATTCCTCGGGTTTCAAACGGGGAATTTCCAGGCCTTTTTTCAAAACAGAAATGGCTTTTTCAGTATCATCTAGATAGAAAGCCAAAAGGTGGGCATAATCGCTGATTAAACCCAGCGTACCCGCTGAATACCCGAGCATTTCCAGGCTGTGTTCAAACTTGCCGGCCAGTTCCAGACCATCAGTTTGAGATTCTTCATCACCAGTGGTATAGCGCAGGTAAGCAGCATGAATATTCTGCACATAGGCCGGAACATAAAGCGGCGCTTCTTCACCTTTATCCACCAGATAGTTAAAGGCGCGTTCTGCCTCGTCGTACATTTTGTTGTTAAGCGCCATTTGCCCCAACTGAAAAATCTGGGTGTCCTCGGCTCCAGTTCTGCGGTCTAATGCCAGCGACTGTCGAAGTGCACCGCCAAATTGTTTTTCCTGAAGAAAAAACCAGATAAGCAGCCGGTTGTAGCCAATTACACTGGGTTCGGCCTGAATGCGCCTTAAAACCTGCGAACGAAATCTATCGCGCAATCCATCGTCCACGTCAATGCGCATGGCCGATGAAAGGGCGCTTTGCACCCGTTGGATTTGTTTTTCATCCTGCCGAATCAGATTCAGGTATTCCTCCATCATTTGTTCGTAATCGCGCAAATACAGGAAAGCTCGGGCCAACTCGTAATTAAACTGCTCCTGCGGAATTTCCTTGCGGCCTTTCAGGTAAACTTTTTTGGCCCATTCAAATTCCTGCCACTGCGTAAAAGCATTGGCAGCAACCAGGATACTCCCTTTGTTGGCCTGAATTTTATTTAAGGCTTCTGCATATTTTTCTTCGGCCTCTTTTAATTTATTTTGCGCTTTTAACACATAGCCATGGTGAATAAGAAATTCAGGGTTTGGCGTGCCTTGTTTTTTAATTTCATTTTGAATCTGTGTTTCTGCTTCTTCAAAATTTTGTGTTTCCAACAACGCATTCAGGTAAAGTCTGAAATAATAATTGTTTTTCGAAAGGTTGTAAACTTCGAGCAACAGGGGAGCAGCCTTTTCGAAATCATTGGCATTGTAATATGCCAGGGCAAGTTTCGAAGTGGTTTGAAGTTCATTTGGCTGGTTTTGCGCGTCCAAATGGTTCAAACTGAAAAATAATACTATGATAATTAAAAAGTGCTTCATATTCATGTTTGCAATACTACAAAAATAACGTGTAAATCTGAATTCTGTTTTTGTCTGGTTTTTACTTTTCACTTTTAAAGCTATTTTTGTACGAAATTTTGGATTATGGCGCACGAGTTGAAAGAGAGGCAACGTTTGCCGCGATGGATGAAGATGAAAATGCCAAAAGGCGAAAGCTATTCGAAGGTAAAGAACCTGGTTGAAAAGCACGGACTGCACACAATTTGTACCAGCGGAAACTGCCCTAATATTGGCGAATGCTGGAATCGTGGGACTGCAACATTTATGATTTTGGGGAACATTTGTACCCGCCGCTGCAAGTTTTGTGCAGTACCCAATGGAAAACCACTGGCCCCCGATTTACATGAACCTGAGAAACTGGCCGAAACCGTGAAAATAATGGGCGTAAAACACTGCGTGATTACCTCGGTTGACCGCGACGATTTGGACGATCAGGGCGCCGGAATCTGGGCGCGCACCATTACCGAAGTAAAAAGGGTGAATCCCGAAACCCGCATCGAAGTGCTTATTCCGGATTTCAGGGGAAAAGAAGAACTGATTCATCAGATAATTGATGCCGGGCCGGATGT
This sequence comes from Mariniphaga sp., assembly GCF_041687215.1. Classification (NCBI taxonomy): domain Bacteria; kingdom Pseudomonadati; phylum Bacteroidota; class Bacteroidia; order Marinilabiliales; family Prolixibacteraceae; genus Mariniphaga; species Mariniphaga sp. Next base: position 539 of record NZ_JAWLCI010000001.1, on the reverse strand, counting down.
GATTTCGCACAACCTGGAAACGGTGGAGCGGTTGACTCCGTTTGTGAGGTTTGCTTCGAAATACCGCCGCAGCCTCGATGTGGTGCGGTATGTGGCACAGAACTACAAAATTGCCAAATCGGGCATTATGCTTGGCCTAGGCGAAACCCACGAAGAAGTGCTTCAAACCATGGATGACCTGCGCGAAGCCGGCTGCAAGGTGATGACCATTGGACAGTACCTGGCACCAACCGCCACACACATGCCGGTGGTGGAATATATTGAACCTGCACAATTTGCCGAATATCGCCGGATTGGCCTCGATAAAGGATTTTCGTTTGTGGAAAGTTCGCCACTGGTAAGGAGTTCGTACCGGGCGGAAGAGCATGTGAAGGCGTAGTAAGTTTAAAGTTCTGAGTTTAAAGTTTAAAGTTGTGGCACAATTTAATTACAACGATATCGGTCTGAAAGACTACAAAGTAGTGTGGGACTTGCAGGAGCAAATTCTTGCAGAAATAATTGCAGAAAAAAGGGAAACCAAAAATCCGTCTTCCAAAAAT